>SHXO01000030.1 GCA_009693245.1 Betaproteobacteria bacterium
GCGGTGCCAGGGGAAGGGGCGAACGATTCTAGTGCATGGTTTTGGTGCGCCGCTACGGGATCGCACCAACTTCGAGCCGGTTCTTGCCAAGAGCCCAAGAAGGACTATTGCGCCGCCGCAAAAATATTATTGGGTTGCCCATTGACGGCAGCGAAATTCAAGGCGCACAATATTTTCACCACAGAGAATCGGCGGCGAAGGGGCCGCCACGATAAGCGCCATGACAAGTGGCGGCAGGATTCCTGGGGGGGAGAGCAAGCGGGCGGATGGTATTTTCCGTCCCGCACCGAGAAGGCGTGCCGACAACGATGTCAGCGCGCGGGAGGCAAGGAAGCCCACTGGCTGGCAAGCGCCGGGCCGTGGGCTTTTATAATTTTCGCGCACGCACGCCTGAACCTAAACGACAGGAAAGGGAATAGCACATGAGTAATACCGATAGACGAGGCTTTATCAAGGCCACTGCCGCAACGGCGGCGGCCAGTGCCATCGCGGCGCCGTATATTTGGCCGAAGGGCGCGCAGGCCGCTGGCACCGTGAAGATGGGGATTCTGCATTCATTGACGGGCACCATCGCCATCGCGGAGAAATCCGTGGTGGACGCGGAGATGCTGGCTGTTGAAGAAATCAACGCCGCTGGCGGCGTGATGGGACAGAAGATCGAAGCCGTGGTGGAAGACGGTGCCAGCGATTGGCCCACCTTCGCGGAAAAAGCGCGCAAGCTGATCGAGAAAGACAAGGTCGCGGCGGTGATGGGTTGCTACACCTCCGCCTCTCGCAAAGCGGTCCTACCGGTCTTCGAAAAACTCAAGGGTCTGCTCTATTACCCAACCTACTACGAAGGCTTGGAGCGCTCGGAGAACATCATGTACACGGCTCAAGAAGCCACTCAGTCCGTCATTGCCGCCATGGATTGGCTGGCGAAGAACAAGGGCAAGAGCTTTTACATGATCGGCTCCGACTACATTTGGCCGCGTACCACCATCAAGATCGCCAAGGCAACGCTGGGCCGTTTGGGCGGCAAGCTCGCCGGTGAAGGTTACTACCCCTTGGGCCATATCGAGTTCTCCTCCGAGATCAACAAGATCAAGGCAGCCAAGCCCGATGTCATTCTGAACTGCGTGGTGGGCGGCTCCAACGTCGCGTTTTTCAAACAACTCAACGCGGCCGGAATCACCGGGAAGAACCAAGCAATTCTCTCGCTGGCTGTGTCCGAAGAAGAAGTTTCCGGTATCGGCGCCGAGAACGCGGCGGGTACTCTCACTTGCATGAGTTACTTCCAGAGCCTGAAGAATCCCGCGAACGAGAAGTTCGTCAAGGCCTTCAAGGCCAAGTACGGCGCCAACCGCGTGACCGGCGACACGCTAAATTGCGGCTATAACTCCGTGTATCTGTGGAAATTGGCGGCGGAAAAAGCGAAGAGCTTCGAGGTCGCGAAAGTCGTCGCGGCTTCCTCCGACCTGCAATTCGATTCTCCGGAAGGAAAGATCAAGTTCCATAAAGACAACCATCACCTGTGGAAGCACGCCCGCATCGGCACCTTCCGCCCCGATGGCCAAGTGGACATGGTCTACGAATCCGCATTGATCGAGCCCAACCCCTTCCCCAAACTCTAAGCGGCGTAGCGGGACCGGATAAGCCTCGCGGCTTATCCGGCGTGGTCGCATCATCCCTTTCAACCATTCCGCCTGAGTTATGAATTTCGATATGCTCGCCATGCAGGCCTTCACCGGGCTGAGCGTATTCACCATTCTGATGTTGATGGCGCTGGGATTGGCCATCGTGTTTGGCCTGATGGGCGTGATCAACATGGCTCATGGCGAGTTGATGGCCATGGGTGCCTACACCACCTACGGAACGGCTGTCCTGTTCGAGACTTATTTCCCCCGCTTCATGGACGCGTACTTCGTGGTGGGAATCGTCTTCGCCTTCTGCATCACCTTCGTGTTTGGTTTTTTACTGGAACGCGGCCTCATCCAGTTCCTCTACAAGAGGCCGCTCGATACCATGCTGGCGACTTGGGGTTTGAGCCTCATCTTGCAGCAGATCTACCGGCAGTTCATCAACGCGAAGGAGGTGGAAGTCCCCACGGTGTCATGGTTGCAAGGGACATGGCAAGCCACAGAAACCGTTTCATTTCCCCTTAGCCGGATATTCATCATCGGCTTGGCCGTGGTCACCGGGGCCGCCGTCTACATGTTGCTATACAAGACCCGGTGGGGACTTCGCATCCGCGCCGTGACGCAGAACCGTTCCATAAGCGGGGCCGTGGGCATCAACACCACGAAAGTCGACGCCTTCACTTTTGCCCTGGGTTGCGGGCTTGCCGGCATCGCCGGCAGTTCCTTCACCATGCTCGCCTCCACCGGACCGGTCACCGGGCAGGCTTACATCGTCGATACCTTCATCGTCGTCGTATTCGGAGGCGTGGAAAGCTTGTTGGGCACTATCGCCTCGGCCTTCATCATGGGGCAAATGCAGTCCTGGTTCGAATACTTCATGAGCGGTTCCATGGCGCGAGCCAGCATCTTGTTGCTGGTGATCGTGGTGCTGTATTTCAGGCCGAACGGATTGTTCGCCACCAAGGTGAGGCGCTGATGGCGAACAGGGACCTCTGGGGTCTGCTCAGCCGTTACGGCGTGGTCTTGCTGGCCATTCTCATTCTTCTGGTTCTGCCGCTCTCGTTGGGCATTTTTCGCTTGGGTTTGCTCGCCAAGTATTTGTCGCTAGCTTTTTGCGCCGTGGGCATCGTATTGATATGGGGATACGGCGGCATCTTGAGTTTGGGCCAGGGTGTGTTTTTTGGCCTGGGCAGTTACATGATGGCCATGTTCCTGAAACTCGAGCGCGCGGCGGAGGCGGATTCGTCCACCTCCGCGCTATCGACCTTCTTTGGGCAAGCGGGGCTTCCCGATTTCATGTCGTGGAACAGCGTGGAAGCCTTGCCGTGGTGGTGGGAGCCCTTCCATCACGTCTGGTTCACCATCACCGCCATCCTGATTTTGCCGCCGCTGCTCGCTTTCATCTTGGCCTACGTCAACTTCCGCAGGCGGGTGGGAGAGGTGTATTTCTCCATCATCACGCTCTCGCTCTCGGCGATCATGGCCATCGTCATCGTCGGCCAGCAAGGTTACACGGGAGGCATCAACGGTATCACCGATTTCAAGACCTTCATGGGCATCGATCTCGATCAAGACAACGCGAAGATCGTCATGTACTACATCACCGCGGGCCTTCTCATCGCGTGCGTGCTGGTGGGCCAATTCATCTTGCGCAGCCGCTTGGGAAAAGTGCTGGTGGCCATACGCGACCGCGAAGACCGCGTGCGGTTCTCGGGTTACGACCCCGCCTTGTTCAAGGCCTTCATATTCGCCGTGGCGGCGCTGTTCTCCTCCATCGGCGGCGCCATGTTCACCATGCAAATTGGGCTGGCTTCGCCCTCGCTGGTGGGCATCGTGCCCTCCATCGAAATGGTGATCTACGCCGCCGTGGGCGGGCGCTTGTCCTTGGTCGGTGCCGTCTACGGTTCCCTGCTCGTGGGCTACGGCAAAACGTTTTTCTCCGAGAACTTCGTGCAGTACTGGCTCTACATGATCGGAGCGCTGTTCATCGTGATCGTGATGTTCTTGCCGGGAGGATTGGCAAGCCTGATGGAAAAACTGCGCCCGGGGAAATCCGCCAAGAATGCTCAAGCGCCGATCGCCAATGAATTGAAACCGGAGACGAGATGACCATGGAAATTCTCTCCGTCTCCGATCTCACCGTGTCCTTCGATGGCTTCAAGGCCGTGGATAACCTGAGCCTGCGCGTGGAGAAGGACGAATTGCGCTGCGTGATCGGCCCCAACGGCGCGGGAAAGACGACGCTGTTGGACATGATCTGTGGCAAAACCAAGCCCTCCCATGGGTCCATCAAGTTCAAGGATCTGGATTTGACCGGCATGATCGAATACCAGATCACGCGCGCGGGCGTGGGCCGTAAGTTCCAAACACCTTCCACCTATGAAGATCTGGCGGTCTTCGAGAACCTGGAAATCTCCTACCCCGGCCAGCGCGGAGTATTCAGCTCGCTGTTATTCAAGCGCACTTCGCTGATCTCGGACAAGATCGCCGCCGTGGCGAAACAAATTTTTCTCGAGGATTCCCTCGGTATCAAGGCAGGTCTGTTGTCCCACGGGCAGAAACAGTGGCTGGAGATCGGCATGTTGCTCATGCAAGATCCAGAGTTGCTGCTATTGGACGAACCCGTGGCCGGCATGAGCGCGCGCGAGCGCGAACAAACCGCCGAGATGCTCACGGGCATCTCCAAGGGGCGCTCCACCGTGGTGATCGAGCACGACATGGCGTTCGTGCGCATGATCGCCCACAAGGTTACGGTACTGCACCAGGGAAAAATGCTGGCCGAAGGCAGCATGGACCAGGTGCAAAACGACGAGCGGGTGATCGAAGTGTATCTGGGCCATTGATCATGCTCACCGTGGACAATCTGCACGTTTCCTACGGCGACAGCCCGGTCATACGCGGCATCGGCTTCAAGATCGGCGACGGCGAAACCGTGGCGGTCATGGGCCGCAACGGCATGGGCAAGACCACATTGCTCAAGAGTTTGATCGGGCTGCTGCCCGCGCGTAGCGGGCGCATCGCCCTCAACGGCACCGAATTGAGCGCGCGGAAAAGTTACGAGCGAGTGGCGGCGGGCTTGGGATTCGTGCCCCAGGGCCGGATGATTTTTCCTTACCTCACCGTGGAGGAGAACATCCTCTGCGGCATGGAGACCGTTGGGCACAAGAATATACCCGGTTACATCTACGACGTTTTCCCGGTTCTGGGCGAGATGAAAAGCCGCAAGGGCGGCAATCTATCCGGCGGGCAGCAGCAACAACTGGCCATCGCGCGCGCCTTGGTAAGCGAACCCAAGGTGCTCATCTTGGATGAGCCCACGGAAGGCATTCAACCGTCCATCATCAAGGACATCGCCAAGGCACTGAACAATCTCAAGGCCGAAAGAAAATTCTCGTTGCTCGTGTCCGAGCAAGTGTTGAGCTTCACCATGGAGATCGCCAACCGTTTTCTCATCATGGAGAAGGGCGAGTTCGTATACGAGGAATCAAGGGATAGAGTGGACGAGGCCAAGATCCACAGTTACTTGACGATTTGAACGTCAGGGGGCGTTCGCAAGAAACCCCGCCACTGGGCCTAAGCGCGCTGTGGCGGGGATGGGAAGAGCTAGGCGCCAGCGCCGCATGAAACGTTACGCGGTACGCGCCCGGTATTTTGCAGCACCTAGTTAAAGGAGACCTGGAAATGCTTCACGGCGATATTTCAAGCAGTAACGATACCGTTGGCGTCGCGGTAGTCAACTACAAGATGCCCCGGCTACACACCAAGAAAGAAGTATTGGACAACGCGCGCAAGATCGGCGAAATGCTGGAGGGCATGAAGACCGGGCTGCCGGGGATGGATCTGGTGATCTTCCCCGAGTACAGCACCCACGGCATCATGTACGACAGCAAGGAGATGTACGAGACCGCCTCCCAAGTGCCCGGCGAGGAAACCGACATTTTCGCCGCGGCCTGCCGCCGCGCCAACGTGTGGGGCGTGTTCTCCCTGACCGGCGAGCGCCACGAAGAGCATCCACACAAGGCGCCTTACAACACGCTCATCCTCATGAACAACAAGGGCGAGATCGTGCAGAAGTACCGCAAGATCATGCCGTGGGTGCCCATCGAGGGTTGGTATCCCGGTAACTGCACCTACGTCTCCGAAGGTCCCAAGGGCATGAAGATGAGTTTGATCATCTGCGACGACGGCAACTACCCCGAGATCTGGCGCGATTGCGCCATGAAGGGCGCCGAACTCATCATCCGCTGCCAAGGCTACATGTACCCGGCCAAGGAGCAGCAGATCATCATGGCCAAGGCCATGGCGTGGGCCAACAACAGCTATGTGGCAGTGGCCAATGCCGCCGGCTTCGACGGCGTGTACTCCTACTTCGGACACTCCTCCATCATCGGGTTCGACGGCAGAACCCTGGGCGAATGCGGAACCGAGGAGATGGGCATTCAGTACGCCGCGCTCTCCAAGAGTTTGATCCGGGACGCGAGGAAGAACATGCAGTCGGAGAACCACCTGTTCAAGCTCGTGCACCGCGGCTATACCGGTAAGATCAACTCCCGCGAAGGAGCCGAAGGCGTGGCGGCGTGTCCTTACGATTTCTACAAGAAATGGATCACCGACCCCGAGGGCACCAAGAAGATGGTGGAAGCCATCACGCGGCCCACGGCCGGAACCGAGGAGTGCCCCATCCCTGGTATTCCCAATCCCAAAACCACCACGCATGCATAAAAGTTATTAGCAACATAGGGGCACTCCCTCGCGGAGTGCACCATTTCCCATGCTTAAGCTAGAACAAATAGTGGGCGATGCCAACGATCACGATTTATCGCATCGTTTGCACCACCTTGAGCACGACGGCGCGGTGGAATTCATCACGCTCAGCCGTGCCGATACTCAGCGCCACCGTCTGAGGGTTAGCACGGACCGGGGCACCGAGTGCGCCGTCATCGTTCCGCGCGACCAGCATCTTTTCGATGGGGCGGTCATGCTTCTGGAGGCAAAGCGCGCCGTGGTGGTGCGAGTGGAAGCTAGCCAGTGGCTGCGCTTTGTTCCGCGCGATGTGCATAGCGCGCTGGAACTGGGATGCTTCGCGGGCAATCTGCATTGGCGCGTCAGATTCGACCATGGCGTGCTGCTCGTCGCCGTGGAGAACGATCTCGATTATTACCTTCAGCGCTTGCATCACTTCCTGGAAGACGGCCGTGCCGTTCGGGCGAGCGATGCATAGCGCCGAGCAATTGCTGGCATCGCTGCAGCACGCGGATAGTTTTTTCCCGGCCGGCGGTATCGCCTTCTCCTGGGGGGTGGAAACCCTGGTGAACGATGCGTGTATCCGCACGCCTGGGGATCTTGCGCGGAGCCTGGCGGGCCAACTCGAGCAGCGCTGGAATCATCTGGACCGCGCTTTCCTCGCGCAAGCTTATCGTTGCTCGGAAGATCCGCGCGCCCTCATGGATCTTGACCACGAATTGGAAGCCATGCTGCTCGCGCGCGAAGCGCGCGAGGGCTCGCGCCGCGCGGGAACCTCTCTCCTTCTCGTGCATGAAAAGATCGGTACACCAGGCGCGGCGCATTACCGGGCGCTCGTGAACGATGGCCAAGCGCTCGGCCACCTTCCCATCGTGCAAGCCCTGGTATGGAAGGCCGTGGGAATGGCGCAGGCGACCGTGGAATCGGTTTCCGCCTATGCGTTGTGCGTGGGGATGATTGGTGCCTCCTTGCGCTTGGGCGTCATCGGCCATCTGGCGGGGCAGCAGATCATGACGGAAGTGCGTCCGCGAATGGCGCGTATGTTGGAGAAGCCCGCGGCCGCCATCGCGCAGGCGCAGTCCTTCGCGCCTGGCGCCGAGATCGCCATGATGCGGCACGAAGTGCAGGCCAGCAGATTATTCGCCAATTGAGAGGAGGAGGTACGGATGTTGTTGACGCCAACAGAAATGGAGCGGCTCACCGTCTACGTGGCCGCGGAGATGGCGCGCAAGCGCAAGGCCAAGGGCCTCAGGCTCAATTATCCCGAAGCCACGGCCTATATCGCCGACGAAATACTCGAAGGCGCGCGCGAGGGTAGGTCCGTCGCCCAACTCATCAGCTTTGGTTCCACTTTGCTCAGCACCGACGATGTGATGCCGGGCGTGGCGGAACTCATGCCTGTCCTGCAAGTGGAAGGAACTTTTCCCGACGGCACCAAACTCGTTACCGTGCATGAGCCCATTCGCCCCGGAAAGCAACCATTGATTCCAGCGCATTCCCCCGGCGAGATCATCGCCGCGGAAGGCGATATCGAAATCAACGCGGGGCGGCGTAAGGCCACTCTCACGGCCATGAACACTGGCGACCGCCCCATACAAATCGGCAGTCACTTCCATTTCTTCGAGGTGAACAAGGCCATGCAGTTCGACCGCGAGAAAGCCTTTGGCATGCATTTGGATATCGCGGCTGGTACCGCGGTGCGATTCGAGCCAGGTGCCAGCAAGGAAGTCACGTTGGTGGAATTTGGCGGCACCGGAGAAATCTTCGGTTTGAACAGTCTCACCAATGGATCGACCCGCGACGATGCGCGCAAGGCCGAGGCTTTGCGCAAAGCCAGGGATCTTGGCTTCAAGGGAGCATGACATGGCAACCTTAACGCGAAAACAGTACGCGCAGCTCTACGGCCCCACGAAGGGAGATGCGGTGCGGCTAGGCGACACTTCCTTGCTAGCTGAAATCGAACACGACTTCGGCGTGCCGGGAGACGAATGCCTGCACGGCGGCGGTAAGACGCTGCGCGACGGCATGGGCCTAGCCGCCGGTTACGACAGCGCCATGGGTTCCCTGGACATGCTGATCAGCAACGCCGTGATCATCGATCCCGTGCTGGGCATAGTGAAGGGCGACATCGGCATCAAGGACGGCAAGATCGTCGCCATCGGCAAGGCGGGTAACCCGGCGGTGATGGATGGCGTGCATCCCAAACTCATCTGTGGTGCCGCCACCACCGTCCGCGATGCGGAAGGTTTGATCGCAACACCCGGCGGCATCGACGTGCACGTGCACTTCGACAGCGCGCAGTTGGTGGAGCATGCCATCGGTTCGGGCCTCACCACCATGATCGGCGGTTCCCTTGGTCCCATCACCGTGGGCATCGACTGCGGCGGCGAGTGGAACGTGGGCAAGATGTTGCAGGCTTCCGAGCAATGGCCCATGAATTTCGGTTTTCTGGGGCGGGGCAATTCGTCGAAGCCGCGCTCGCTCATCGATCAAATGGCGGGCGGATGCTTGGGGCTCAAGATTCACGAGGATTGGGGTGCCATGCCAGCGGTGATCGACACCTGCCTCGCGGTGGCCGATGAAATTGATTTCCAGGTGCAGTTGCACACGGACACGCTGAACGAAAGCGGCTTCCTTGAGGATACCTTGGCCGCCATCAAGGGCCGCACCATTCACATGTATCACACGGAAGGCGCGGGCGGCGGGCACGCTCCGGACATCATCGCCGTGGCGGGGCAGATGCATTGCCTGCCTTCATCCACGAATCCCACCAACCCTTACACGATCAATACGTTCGATGAACACCTGGATATGATCATGGTGTGTCATCACCTGAACCCAGCCGTGCCCGAGGATGTGGCCTTCGCCGAATCGCGCATCCGCGCGCAGACCATCGCGGCGGAAGACGTGCTGCACGACATGGGCGCCATCTCCATGCTCGGTTCCGATAGCCAGGGAATGGGGCGCATCAACGAGGTGATTTGCCGCACCTGGCAACTGGCCTCCAAGATGAAGGACCAGCGCGGACGCTTGCCGGAAGAGAAAACCAAGAAGGGCGATAACGAGCGCATCAAACGCTACATCGCCAAGTACACCATCAACGCCGCGCGCACCTTCGGCATCGATCAGCACATCGGTTCGCTGGAGTCCGGCAAGATTGCCGACATCGTGTTGTGGCGTCCCGGATTCTTCGGCATCAAACCGGAGCTGGTGGTGAAGGGCGGATTCATCGCCTGGTCCGCCATGGGGGACTCCGCCGCCAGCTTGATGACCTGCGAGCCGCTGGCCATGCGCCCGCAGTGGGGTGCCTTCGGCTTGGCGAAGCAACACCTCTCCTTCAATTTCATGTCGCAACTGTCCGTGGACCGCGACGTTCGCGGCCGCCTGGGGATCGTCAAGCAATGCCTGCCGGCGAAGGGGACGCGCAAACTCAACAAGCGCCACATGCTGCACAATGATGCCTGCCCCAACATCACGGTGAACCCTTCCACTTTCGATGTGATGATCGATGGCAGGATCATCACCTGCGAGCCGGTGAGCGTGGTGCCGTTGGCGCAGCGCTATATGCTCCGCTAGGAGCTAGGAGTTTTGATCTAGGAGCTAGGGAAAAAATGGACAGTGTGGTAGCGGAAATTTCGCGGCCAAGGATGCAGGAGAAACATCCTGGGGCGGCGCGCGTGGGCATCGGCGGGCCCGTGGGATCGGGCAAGACCAAGTTGCTGGAGCAGCTCATTCCGCGTTTCTTGAAGCGGGGAACCAATCTCGCGGTGATCACCAACGATCTCGTCACCAAGGAAGATGCGATTCGCGTTCAGCGTAGCGGCTTGATCGACCCCGCGCGCGTGCTCGCGGTGGAAACGGGCGCTTGCCCGCACACCGCCATTCGCGAAGATCCTTCCTTGAATCTGCAGGCGGCCGATGAACTGGAGCGCAAGTTCGCGGCGCTGGATCTGATTCTCATCGAGAGCGGCGGTGACAATCTCGCATCCAGTTTTTCACTGGATCTGGTGGATTACTGGCTCTTCGTGATCGACGTGGCCGGCGGCGATGATATTCCGCGCAAGCGTGGTCTCGGCGTACTGCAATGCGATCTGCTGATCATCAACAAGACCGATCTCGCTCCTTACGTGAAAGTCGATCTGGATCGCATGGTGCGAGAGACGAGAGAAGTACGCAAGGGCGAGTTCCTGCTCACCAATTGCCAGACGGGCGATGGCGTGGACGCCGTGGTGGACGCCATCTCCCGCGAGGTGTTGTTTGACCGCTAGTGCTGGATTGGCAGCCCGCGAACGCGCACCCGAATACCATTTCGACGTTTCCTTGTTGAGCGACGCCACGGGGCGCACCTATGTGGGCGGGCAATACGTTTCTTACCCTTACCATCTGGGCCGCGCGCTGCGTAACCTGGGCGATCCGGCGGGTATGCCCACGCTCTACATTCAATCGTGTTCCGGCGGCATTTTCGAAGGCGACGATTTGCGTACCCGCATGCGTGTGGGAGCGAACGCGCGCGCTCACATCACCACGGCGGCGTCCACCATCGTGCACACCATGGAAGAAGGGAGTGCCGCGCAACACGTGGAAATAGATGCCGCCGCGGACAGTTACTTCGAGTATCTCCCCGATCCCCTCATATTGTTTCCGGATGCAACACTCAGCAGCTCGGTTTGCATTCGGGTCGCGCCCGGCGCGGTGGTGCTGGCCTGGGATGGTTTCCTTGCCCATGATCCCAAGGCCCAGGGCAAGATATTTCGAGAGTTCCGCTCCGAATTGTCCGTGACGGACGAAAAGGGCCGCTTACTGGTACGCGACCGTTATAGAGCCGAAGGGCCAGTCTTTCAGCGCGATACTCCCGGCGTGATGGGGCCGTACCGAACTCAAGGAAGCTTTGTACTCGTATCCCCCGGGGGCGCGTGCGCGCAGTGGGCGGATAAACTGCGAGAAGCTCTCGCGGGCCACGATGGAGCCTACACCGGCGTGTCCGAGTTGCCCAATGGGGCGGGAGTTTGGGTTCGTATTCTGGCGCCGGATACCGCCGTGTTGCGTGAAGGGTTGCACAGAGCATGGTCGTGCGCGAGACAGGCCATCACTGGGGTCGTCCCTGCCCCGCGCCGTAAGTAAGGATTCGATTAATAGACTGGATCAAGAGATTGGACTAAGAAATATGGAGAGACATAACCCTGCAAACCCCGTGGCGCAATACGCCATGCGCGAGGAACCCTATTACCGCGCCGTGGGTAATGAGGTGCCACTCTATGAAGCGGCCTACGCCGCGCGCATGCCCATGATGCTCAAAGGCCCCACGGGTTGCGGCAAGACGCGCTTCGTGGAGTACATGGCCTGGAAGCTGGGCAAACCGCTCATCACCATCGCTTGCCATGAGGATATGACCGCCTCCGATCTCGTCGGCCGCCATCTGCTCGACGCGCAAGGCACCACCTGGCAAGACGGCCCGCTCACCTTGGCGGTGCGTTACGGCGCCATCTGCTACCTGGACGAAATCGTCGAGGCACGGCAAGACACCACGGTGGTGATTCATCCGTTGACCGATGCCCGCCGCGTGTTGCCCCTGGAAAAAAAGGGCGAACTGGTCAAGGCCCACGCGGATTTTCAGATCGTCATCTCCTACAACCCCGGCTACCAGAACATCATGAAGGACTTGAAGCAGTCCACCAAGCAGCGCTTCGGGGCCTTGGATTTCCATTGGCCGGCGCGCGATGTGGAAGTGGAAATCGTCATGCATGAGTCTGGCGCCGCCAAGGACACCGCCGCGAAGCTCGTGAGCATCGCCGAGCGTTCGCGCAATCTCAAGGGTCATGGACTCGAAGAAGGCTTGTCCACGCGCACGCTCATTTACGCCGGCCAGCTCATCACGCGCGGCATCGATCCGGTGTCCGCGTGCGGCGTGGCACTGGTGCGTCCCATCACCGACGATCCCGATATGCGTGACGCCCTGGAGGCGGCGGTGCAGGCGCATTTTTGATGCCGGCCCCGAAGCGGTGTTATCATAAATGAATGTCGTGATAACACAGCGTGGCCGCGATGGTACGTACGCAAATTTCAGTGGATGAGGAGCTATACAAACGGGCGAAGCTCGTGGCGCGCAGAATGGGGATTTCCTTCGCGGAGCTGTGCCGCAACAGCTTGAAGGAGACCATTGGCCGCGAGCCAAGTGAAAAGCCTTGGATGGCTTTTGCCGGCATCGTGGATGGGGCGGAGGACGATAGCACCTCCGTGGACTCCGTGGTCTATGGCAGAGAGACTCCGTGACATGGCCGTCTATCTGGACAGTGGAATATTCATAGCGCTCATGAGCAAGAGGGATCGCTGGCATGCGCAGGCGCTTGCCTTGTTCGCGGGACCTGTTCAACGGTGGAGCACTTCCGTGCTGGTAATTTCCGAGACCTATTCATGGTTTCTACATCGAATGGGGGAAGAACAAGCTCGCTCGTTCCGCCAACTTTTGGAGAGCATGAAAGGGTTGCAAGTGTTCCCCGCCTCAAGGTAGCACCACCAGGACGTCGTGCGAATGTTGGACCGGTTTCGCGGGAGCAAGCTGAGTTATGTCGATGCATCGAGCCTTGCGCTCATTACGCAAATGAAGATTAAGCGCGTGTGGGCAACCGATCATCACCTTGGCCTTTCGGGTTGCGAAGTGGTACCCGCTTCGTAGATTGTCGCGTCTAAGTAAGCTACCCAAGTGCTGGCGCAATCCCAACTGGAAGAATTCCTGGCCTCCACCGGCCAGGATGTGAGATCTCTCGTCAAAACCGCGATTCCTGAAGCCCTTCGCACGTTTTCGGAGGAAGGTCTTTCCACTTGGTTGAAGGGCATCCAGATCATCGCGGGTAGCGGCGCGGGTTTGGGTCCCTTGGTGACTTACCTGGGAACGCTGCCCGCCACGGCGCGTGAAATAGGCGAGAGCCAGCTCGCGCACTTGGTACGTACCACGGAGCAAGTCGTAAAAGAGGCTGGCAACCGTCCGGCCGATGCCATGCTGCAATCTCTGCCTCATGTCGCACGCAAGTTGCGCGATCAGGAGGAATTTGGATTGGTGTTGGAGATCTTCGCCGATCTCGCCCACGCCGCCCCAGGCGCCATCGAACCGGTGGCCGAACGCGCGGGCCAGTTGTTGGATCAACTCAGTGCCGAAGGCATGCGGCGCTGGGTGTTGCTCGGCGTGCAGTCGCACACGGGCGATGCGCAATCGCAAGCGAGCTACTTTCGGTTGGAAACCGCCGATGCCCGCTCCATCCTGCGCGCTGCCGGCGAAGGCACGCTGTTCAGCGATATCGAGCGCCGCATGTCGCTCTACCTGCGCGCACTGTGGGGCCGCGATATGCCGCTTCGCCCTAACCAGGCTCCGCAGCCCAAAAAAGCGCGCCGTCCTTCCATCGTCGAAGGCGCCATTCGCCTACCGCAAGCTTTCGAAGCCTTCCCTGGTGTGGGAGGAGTGGCGCTGTACCGCGCCGCCGCGGCGCACTCGGCGGCGCACTTGGCGTATTCGCGCGTGAAGTTCCCATTGCGAGAGCTGCGCCCCATTCAAGTAGCCTTGGTGGGCTTGATCGAGGATGCGCGCGTGGAAGCTCTCGCTCTGCGGGAATTTCCAGGCTTGCGCCGCTTGTGGTCTCAGTTTCATGTGGCCACGCCCACTTTCAGCGTCACCGCCATCACCTTGATGCAACGCCTGTCACGCGCCTTGATCGACCCAAGCTACGAAGACGGCAATCCTTGGGTGGCGAAGGGCCGCGCCCTTTTCGCGGAGAACGCGGGCGCGCGCCTGGAGGATGCCGCCATGAGCCGCCACATCGGCAACTTGCTGGGCAACGATCTGGGCCAGATGCGCGTGCAATTCAACTTCAAGACCTACGTCACCGAACCGCTCTACCGCGACGACAATCTTTGTCTGTGGGATTTCGGCCAGCCGCAAGGGCAACAGTCGGACGACCAGGACGTGGTCTACCAAGCCATCGATCTGGAGCGCGGGGAAGGCGAAGAGCAGGCCGAAACCGATGAGCAGAAACAAGGCGAGAACGCGCCCGAGGACGCCGCGCAACTCCTGCCTCCAGATGCGCAAGACCATACCGCCATCGCGGACGCGTTGCTGCGGCCAATCTACTACGACGAATGGGATTACCTGATCGGCATGGAGCGCCCCGCGTGGTGCACCGTCTGGGAGCGCGAACCGGAGCTGGGCAGCCCGCAAATGCTGCACGACATCGTCGAGCGCAACAGCGAAACCGTGAGCCGCTTGCAGACGGTTATTCGCTCCATGCAAATCCAGCAGCCAAAGCGGTTGCGCCGGCAGTTGGAAGGCGACAAACTGGACATCGATGCCTGCGTCGCGGCCACCACCGACATTCGATCCGGCCGCACGCCCGATCCGCGAGTGCACATGCGTACCGCGAAAACGGCGCGCGATCTGGCGGTGCTGGTGTTGCTCGATCTTTCGCAATCCACCAACGAGTTCGTTCCCGGCGCGGGCGCCAGCGTGCTAAATCTCGCGCGAGAAGCCACCGCTTTGCTAGCCTGTGCGTTGGAAGGATTGGGTGATAGTTTCGCCATCCACGGTTTCGATTCCAATGGCCGCCGCGAAGTGGAGTACTACCACTTCAAACACTTCGACGAAGCCTACGACGATGGCGTGCGCGCGCGTTTAGCCGGAATGAAAGGCCAGCTTTCCACGCGCATGGGGGCGGCCATCCGCCACGCCGGGTCTTTTCTTCGCTACCGCAGAGTCAGCCGAAAACTTATTTTGCTGGTCACCGACGGCGAGCCCCACGACATCGACGTGCACGACAAAAGCTATCTCATGTTCGACGCCAAGCACGCCGTGGACGAACAATCCCGCTACGGCATCGCCACCTTCTGCTTGAGCCTCGACCCGAAGGCCGATGATTACGTGACCCGCATCTTCGGCAAGCGCAATTACTTCGTGCTGGACAAGGTCTCGTCCTTGCCGAAGAAGCTGCCTTCGCTTTACCTCAGACTGACCAGCTAGGCCGGATACGCGCAAGCCGTGTAACGCGATTCATGGCGTGGACTCTTACTGAATCCACCCGATCTCCCGCGCCGTCTTACCCCCGATCACCGTCTGGTCGAGCGATAAGGGCATTCGTGACTCGGTTTCGGAAATGGCTGTGCGCCCGGCCATGAGTTCCGCGAACTGTTGCGGATGCAGAGGTAGCTTCTCGGGATCGCCGTAGCCCTCCGGGAAGACGGGTTGGTTCGTTCCTGGGACGTATTTATCCGTGGCCCCCACGGTATGCAGTAGCTCATGGGCCAGCACCACGCTGTTTTGCGCATCTTGGTGTTTCGAGGAAAAGGCATGCACGACACCGATCAATCCCTTCTGCAATCCGAGCGAGTGCGCCACGCGCTCGGTTTTCTCGGGATCGTAGAACAGCACGAACATACGGACATGCTGATCGGGTTGCCATGGGTGTTCCGCTTGCCGCCATGCCCATAGCCTCAGGCTCAAGCTCCACAACATGATATGCACCGTGCTTCCATCGTGAGGGGGTGGTGGAGGGAGCGCCTTGACTTCGCTTCCCAGATTGACATCCACCAAATCTTTCTTGGGTAGACCGTATCGCTGCGCTTCTTCACCGAAGAAGGCTTCGACGGCTGAAAAATTGTCGCGGCGTAACTCGGAGATGTAACGAGCCGTGGTTTGGCTTCCATCGCCGTTGATGGGATAGACCATCACACGCAGAGGTGTATCCCAAGAGGTAGTCCTCGCACGCGCCAGCCAGGTACCCATGGCGGCGTTTACGAGGAACAACAGCAATAGGAAGATGCGAAGCTTGCGAAACATGGGGCGAGCGGGGATTTCGAGGCTGACAGGATCAGTCTCGGCTCGCGGGCCGCGAAATTGAGGATCTTTCGTCTTGTAGACTGTCGCCTCGCTGCTGAACGAAATTCCGGGAAACGCCCGGCGCGAAACCCACCAGCAAGAACATAACCTCCATGGCGAGACGTAAGAGAACAACACAGAAAAGACTGGAAGTCATACCCGCGGCCGAGATTGCCGCGCCAGCGCTTCTTCCACAACCCCGGCCGCCCAAACGCGCGTGGTGGAGAAGCTACAAAATCATGATCCTGCTTTGGGTCGTGATGATTGGGCTGGCCTGGTTTGCGATGGAAAGGCACGTCGATAACGCCGTCATCGCTGGCAGCGTGGTGGCGGTGGGCCTGATCTCCAATGCCTTCGCTTGGCTGCTGGGCATCATCGCCATGGTGCCCATCATCGGCCCGCTGATCGTCAAGGTGCTGTCCATCGGCTTCATCTGGCTCTTGAACGCCGTGGGCTACTTGGTATCTTTCATCGCCATCAAGCGCGGATACTCGAAGGACGTACTCACGTACCGCGGGCTCACGGTCGCGGTCATCATCGGGATCGTCACCGGTTTCGTGATCGGAAAGTTGGTCTAAGCATGAAACTCATCATCGCCACCCCAAGTCCCTACGCGCGCAAGGCGCGCATCGCGTTGCGCGAGAAGAGGATTGCCTACGAGGAGGTCGTGGACAACCCGTGGCTGCCGCGGACAGGGATTAAACAAGTCAATCCCCTAGGCAAGGTACCCAGTTTGATACTGGACGACGGCCGCGTGGTGCACGATTCGAAAGTGATTGTGGAGTATCTGGATACGCTGGAGCCCGAACCCAGGCTGATTCCCCAAGAGCCTGGGTTGCGGGTGGAGCACAAGCAGATCGAGGCCGTGGCAGACGGTGTGTGCGATGCGATCGTGTTGGTGGTGCTCGAACGCTCGCGCCCAGAGGCCAAGCAAAGCCGCGACTGGATCGAGCGGCAGCGGCTGAAGATCGATGCCGGTATGGCGGAGCTCTCCCGCCTGTTGGGCGAGGGCGAGTGGTTTACAAGCCACGGATTTGGATTGGCGGAGGTGGCGGCCGGTTGTGCCTTAGGCTACCTTGGGCTTCGCGTCGCCGAGTTTGACTGGAAGTTGCGCCATCCGAATCTGGACCATCTCTACATGCGCCTTATGGCGAGGCCGTCTTTCGCGCATACGGTTCCGGTCCCGCAGGAATTGCCCGCGACTTCGTAGGCGTCTGAATTTAGACCCTATGGGAACGCGTCTTTGGATAAATCCCCATAGAAGCGCTGGCACAGCATCCGGCGGCGCTCTCTTTCCGTCAGGCCCGCTGGAAATGATGCTATCGCGATGGCGCGCGCGGTATCTAACATGTCCGCGCCGATACGCACGCGCTCCTGCGGAGTCATGGCGGCATAGCGCTCGCGTACCATTTGGGCGATCTCTGGGCTAGGAGTCTGTCGGACTTAGGATGATTCGGCTGCAACGGTGGGAGAGCGGTCCATATTTCGCCGCTTTCTCCTTACATATTCCCGATATGCGCGTCGAAATCGTCAAAATCTGTCCTCGCTCTCCCACCGTTTCGCTATCGAACACCTAAGTCCGACAGACTCCTAGTGTCGTTCATCCTTGCACTCATCCAATAAGGACTGGACACCAAGGCGCGGCGCCCATTCGTTTAGATAAATCCAATCAACAGTACCCTGAAGCAGGTTGCCGGCATCGCGCAATTGGAAATCCGAATGCGAATCCATCGGCCAAACGAGTTTGGAAAGCACCAAGTCTTCGCGGCTAACGATCCAGCATTCGAAGCCGCCAACCAAGGATTCGAGACGTTCGCACACGCCGCGAAGGACGTCTAATTCCGTGGGGCACTGGGGATGCCCTAAATCGCCTCCACGAACCGAATCAGCGCGTCACGCTCTGCTTTGCTCATTTTGCTGAAGGCATCGCGCGCCACGGCGCCTTCGCCGCCGTGCCAAAGAATCGCTTCCAGAACACTGCGAGCGCGGCCATCATGCAGTAACGCGACTGTGCCGATCACCGTTTTCGTCAGGCCCGCGCCCCATAACGGCTGCGTACGCCAATCGCGGCCGCCAGCCTTGTAGTCAGGGCGGCCATCGGCCAGTTCTTCGCCCATGTCGTGTAAAAGTAAATCTGTGTAGGGATAGAACACGCGGTTGGCAAGCTTGGGAAATTCCGGATAAGTGTCGGCGGTTTTCATCACCGGCGTATGGCACGCGGCGCACCCTGCCTGGGTAAACAACTTTTCGCCGCGCTGCACCTGCGGGTCGTCCATGTCGCGGCGGGCAGGCACCGCGAGTCCGCGCAGCCACACTTCGAAATCGTCCATGTCGGCATCGATCACTTCCGGATCGTTGGCGGGATCCTGGTCCAGGCAGGACCACTGAACGGGCGGACAATTGTTCTTCCGCAGATACTTCGATGTGACGCCGATATCGCCCAGGAAGGCGGCGGCGGTTTGCTGCATGAGGTTGGGCTGGTTGGCCTTCCAGCCGAAACGGCCCACCGACGTGCGGTTATGCACGATATCCCAGACATAATTGAGGCGCCCATTGAGCCCCAATTTCTTTTGCGCTTCAGCCAAAGCCAAGAGGGTTGACTCGGGCACTGCCTCCAACAAGCCCAAACCGAAGACGGGTTGGGTGTTGCGCAAGGAGAACATCGCTCCTTCGCCCAGCGGGCCGAAGGCCAGCTTTTCGAGGCGGATCTTGGGCTTTCGCAAGGAGACTTTTTCCCCGCCGGCGAGGGTCACGGTTTTCTCTTCCCAGTCGAGATAGATCTCGGCTTCCGCAGGAACGATCTGGCGGGCATAGCGTAGATCGACTTCCTGCGCCTGCAGGGCATTGTTCTGGAACTGGTCGCCGTAGTTGGGATCGGGGTTGGGTCCGCCGTGCTCGTCCGTGCCCGGCAAGCTGAGACGCACTAGCATGGTAGAGAGTTGTTCCTTGGCGCTAGCGGGTGGCGCGCCCCGCCCGTTGTTGATATGGCATTCCGAGCAGCGGGTTTGGATGAATGTGGGCCCTAACCCCCATTCGCCGTTGAAGGTGATGGGCGCGATCCAGCGCCGCTTGAAATGGCTGCGCCCCAGCAGGAACATTTCGCTCTCCCGGTAGCTCAAGCCGGGGGCCGGGTGGGTGTAGGCATCCTTATCCAAGACCGCAACGGTAAATCCGTTATCGATGTCCGTTGCCGCCACCGTGGCGGTGGCAATCGCTACAAATCCCAGTACAAACGGCCAGCGCATGACATTCTCCTCAACTTGTCGGATAGCGCTCGAAGGCGGCGAACGGCCCGCAATCCTCGCCATCGTTAATTTTGATCCGTGTGACGTGCGCGGAGGGCGGTCCGCGCCGTGCCCAACCAATGATGCTCTCGATCTGCCCGGCGCTGCCTTGCACCAACGCTTCGACCGAGCCGTCCAACCGGTTTCTCACCCATCCGGTTACACCCAGGGATTTTGCCTCATATCGCATCGCTTCGCGAAATCCTACACCCTGAACGCGGCCGTGGATGAGGAGGTGTTTGGTGGGCATCTACGATGCAGGATCTAGGGACTAGGATCTAGGATATAGGGAGTGGATGGGTTTCCCCTAGCCCCCAGATCCTAGCTCCTAGATCCTCACTTGACCCTCATCCCAGGCTGGGCGCCCTCGTCTGGGTCCAGCAGGAAGATTCCTGGCCCTTCGCCGCTGGCGGCCAATACCATGCCCTGGGATTCGCCAAAGCGCATCTTGCGCGGCGCCAAGTTGGCCACCATCACCACTAAGCGGCCCTTGAGTTGTTCGGGATCGTAGGCCGACTTGATACCCGCGAACACCTGGCGTTGCTCCGTGCCGATGTCGAGCACGAGCTTGATGAGCTTCTCGGCGCCCTCCACGTGTTGCGCATCGACCACGCGCGCCACGCGCAGGTCCACCTTGTTGAAGTCGTCGATGGATATTTTCTCCTCGCCCGCCGGGAGAGGGGTTAGGGGTGAGGGAGAAGTTGCGGCAGCGGTTGAAGATGAAGGCGGTACGTTAGTGGTCATGTTATGGATGGTATTCCAGATAGATTCCAGGACTGTCACGGTGGCGGATAACACGTCATTGTTCCAAAACCGTAAGACAGAAATTCCGAGGGTTGCTAAGGCCGCCGTTCGCGCATCGTCCGGCGCCGGCTTTTCCTGGTGCTGTCCTCCGTCGAGTTCGACAGCAAGTTTCAACTCGTGGCAGTAGAAATCCAAAATGTACTTCTTACCGCTAATCTCGGCGGGATGCTGGCGCCGGAATTTGGTGTTCGCTAGTCGCCTATCGCGCAACAACATCCAGATCTTGTTCTCGGCGTCCGTTTGTTCTTGGCGCAATTGGCGGGCGAAGGCGAGGAGACCGGCGGGAACGGGAGGGTGGCGGAACTTTCCCTCACCCCCAGCCCCTCTCCCGGAGGGCGAGGGGAGAGTCCTCGCGGTAGCCGGAGTGGGTTGAAGCGACTCTTTATTGGCTTCGACTAGTGCCGCGATTTGCCTCGACTCGACACGGGTCATCAGGTGCTCGTAGGTGTTTATTTGGTGTCCGTTAAATAGAACTTCGTTTTGATCCCATTTCATTTTCTCTTCGGGCAAGTTCAAGAAACTCCGAACCTTGCCGGCGATATTTGGAAGGATAGGCTTGAGGTACACGGTCAACAGCCAAAATAAATTGATGCTAAGACTGCACACTTGATGAAGTTCCTCTCGCGAGCCACTTAGCTTGGCCAGGTTCCATGGCTTCTTGGTGTCAACATACTGGTTAGCTATATCGGTAAGCCGCATGATTTCCCGAACCGCCTTCCCATATTCACGATCGGCATAGTGCAGACCGATTCGCCGCCACGTATCGCTTCCCATAAACTCCAACTGCAAACGTGTACTCCACTCGGCCGGAAGCTCCTGGCTTAGCTCTCCATTGAAGTGCTTCGCAATAAACGGCGCAGTTCGGCTCGCGATGTTGATGTACTTGCCCACCATGTCGCTGTTCACGCGCGCGACAAAGTCCTCCAAATTGAGGTCGATGTCCTCCATGGTGGCGCCCAGCTTGGCGGCGTAGTAGTAGCGCAGCCATTCGGGATTGAGCCCTACCTTGAGGTAGCTCTCCGCCGTGATGAAGGTGCCGCGGCTCTTGGACATCTTCTCCCCGTCCACGGTGAGAAAGCCGTGGGCGAACACGCTGGTGGGCGTGCGGTAGCCCGCGAAGTTAAGCATGGCCGGCCAGAACAGCGCGTGAAAATAGAGGATGTCCTTGCCGATGAAGTGCACCAGCTCCGTATCGCCGCCAGGGCGCAGGAAGGCATCGGTCGCCATGCCTTTTTTCTCCGCGTAATGGCGGAAGCTGCCGAAGTAACCCACTGGTGCGTCCAGCCACACGTAGAAAAATTTCTTTCCATCCGTGCCGGGAATGGGGAAGCCGAAATAGGGCGGATCGCGCGAGATATCCCAATCGGACATCTTGTCCTCGCCCTCGGTCCCCAGCCACTCTTGCATTTTGTTGGAGGCTTCCGGTTGCAGGCGGCCTTCTTCCCGAGTCCATTTACGCAGGAACGCGACACAATCCGCGTGGGAGAGCCGAAAGAAATGATGCTCGGAAGCTTTGCGCACGGGAGCCGCGCCCGAAACCGCCGAGTAGGGATTCTTCAGATCCGTGGGCGTGTAGGTGGCTCCGCATACTTCGCAGGAATCCCCGTATTGGTCCTTCGCGCCGCACTTCGGGCACTCGCCCTTAATGAAGCGGTCTGGCAGGAACATCTCCTTCACCGGATCGTAGAACTGCTCCACCGAGCGCTTGGCGATCAGGTTCCTGGCCTGAAGTTGCAGGTAGATGTCCTCGCAAAACGCGCGGTTCTCCGGCGAGTTGGTGGTGTAGTAGTTGTCGAAGGCCACATGAAATCCCGCGAAATCCCGTGTGTGCTCGTTGTATACGCGCGCCACCAACGCCTCGGGCGTGATGCCTTCCTTGTTCGCCCGCAACATGATGGGCGTGCCGTGGGTGTCGTCGGCGCACACGTAATGCACCTCGTGGCCCTGCATTTTTTGGAACCGTACCCAGATGTCAGTTTGGATGTATTCCACCAAGTGACCTAGGTGGATGGCGCCATTGGCGTAGGGGAGCGCGGAAGTAACGAGGATACGGCGGGCCATGGTGCTGTCTAGGCGGCGAAGGGTGGAAGTGTAGCAAAGGCCTGGGCGAGCGCGTGGCGCACTTGTATATCCGTGGGGTGCTTCTCAATCCGCTCGGTGGAAAGCCCTTTGTTGATCCGTAAGGGATCGGTAAAGACAGCTCGCCGATAATTCTCCAGCCAACTTGGCTTTCAATGAGGAGATAAGTTATGATTAAAATTCTTGGTGTATTGGTGGTTGGCCTTTCCTTGAGCATATTTGGTGTTAACGCACAGGCCCAATTACCGAAGTCTGGAAAATATTCTCTGTACTACTCCTGGCACGCGATCGGGCAGATGACTCCGCTGGCAGAGGGTTTCGTTGTGAATTCGGGCTCCGCCTGGGGTGGTCTCATCAACCGAGAAGGAAGCGGATTTTTGCACGAGGCACCTACTTCCTGCGTAGCGGCGGTCAAGGGGGTGGGCGGTAACTTCGCCGAGACAGGTTTCTGCGCCAGCACGGACTCCGACGGTGATCGCCTATACATGCGCTGGTTGTGTGCGTACGACGCCAAAGGATGGTGTATTGGGGAGTTCGATTGGACCGATGGAACGGGAAAATACAAGGGCATCTCCGGAAAGAACAAGACCCGCTACAAAGCCTTCGGTTTTCGGCCAGGAGAGGCCACACAGAATGCCACACCGTTCTCCGTAGAGGGCTACGCTATCTGGGAAGGTGAGTACCGGCTACCCTGACCTACTGCAGAGTGGGCAGTCACGCGGGGACTGATCGCCACGGGTAAATGTAGGAGGCCGGAACGCGTCCGTATCGCGTGATTGCATGCGATACGGGCGTGGCTTGTTTGAGGAGGACCAATGCGAAAACTCGCGCGTGACCCACCCCTGGCGAAATTAAGCCGGCCTAAGATTCATCGCGCCGTGCCGAGGGAGAGGCTCTTTGGCCGTCTGGACCGAAGCGCGGAAAGACAGGTGAGCTGGGTCGCCGCGCCTCCTGGCGCTGGGAAAACGGCATTGCTGGCGAGCTATCTGGAAAGCCGAAAATTGGCAGGCATTTGGTATCAGCTGGACCCCGATGACGCCGAGCCTCCGGCTTTCTTCTATTACATGAGCCTGGCCGAGAGAGGCCTGCGCGGCACCAAGCAATTGCACCCGCTTCCCTTGCTTACGCCGGAGTACCTGACAGACCTTGAAGGATTTGGCCGCCGCTACTTTCGAGAATTGTTCGCGCGCCTCGGAACAGGCGCGGTACTGGTCCTCGATAATTTTCAGGATCTCCCCACTGAGAGCTCGATGTTGCCGCTGTTGCTGCAGGGGTTATCCGATGTGCCCGAAGGTGTGAGCGTGTTGATCGCAAGCCGGTCCGATCCACCCGAGTGCGCGGCTCGTCTCGCCGCCAATGGCATGCTTTCGGTGATCGAATGGGAGGAGATCAAGCTCACCGAAAGCGAAACCGGCCGCCGGACTGGTGCTTCTTATCGAAAGATTGAGACACGGCGAATCCATCGAAGAGCTTGACCAGCCCGAGGCTTTGCAAAGTGTCTTTGCCTATTTCGCGGAACAGCTTTTTCGCCAAAGCAGTGACGAAGTGCAGCGCATGCTGCTCCAGCTTGCATTCATGCCCCGGTTCACGGAGGACGAGGCGCATGCGCTGACCGGCATGGAGGAGTCTCGCCGTTTGCTGGAGATGCTTTACCGGCGGCACTTGTTTCTTGACCGGCGCAAGGGAACCCAGCCTGCCTATCAGTTTCACGCGCTGTTCCACGCGTTTCTACGCCACCTGGCAGGGGAGAGTATGAGCCCCACGGTACAGGCCGGCGTTAGCCGCCGGGCAGCGCAACTGTTGGAGGAATCGGGGCAGATGGAGGAGGCCATGCGCCTATTTCTATCTTCCGGAGATGTGCCCGCGGCGCGAACACTGATCCTGCGCGAAGCCCCTCGGTTGATAGCGCAGGGGCGCTGGCAATTGTTGGTCGATTGGGTTGGAGAGCTACCTCAAGGGGAGGCCGCCCAGGATCGCTGGATTTTGTATTGGCTCGGTTGTGCGCGCATTCCCTTGAATCCGCAGGAGGCGCGAACAAATTTGGAACGTGCCTACGAGTTGGCTGTTGAACACAAGGACGGCGTGTGCGAGTTGCTTGCTGCCGCTGGGATGGTGCATGCGTACATGCTCGAATATGTCGCCTACCGCCCGCTCGACCGCTGGATTCCCGTCTTGGAAAAGGTATTTGAAGATGGGCCGGGCTTCCCCTCCTTGGAGGCCGAGCTTAATGTGCAATCCGCTTTGCTTGCGGCGCTGGCTTATCGTAATCCCACCCATCCCGCCATCACGGAATGCGTCAAACGCCTATTCGAGTTGGTTCATACGGGCGCCGATGTCACCGCGCGCTTGAGCGGCGCTCTTTATTTGACTCTCTACGGAGGGGTAAGTGGACCGAGTGTCGTGGCCGATCGTGCTGCGCCAATTCTTAGATCTCTCATCGACCATCCCGAGGTCTCCGCGCTCAATCGTGCCTTTGGGTGGTTTGTGCTATCTTACTATTACCTGCTCTCGTACTCGATACCGCAATGCGAGCATGCGAGCATGCGATCGAACGAGTGAATGCGATTGCCAGCCAGCAAGGCTTGCCATTCGTACGCCGTTTCGCGGCCATTATTGGAGCTTGGCTGGAATTGGCACGCCATGATTTCAACGCTGTGGGTCGCTTGATATCCCAGCTCGACGAAGTCATTGTTCCCACCAATTTGTACGATGTGGCGAGCGTGTACTGGTTAAGTGGGCAAGCGGCCATCCAACGGATCGATGCGGAGAGGGCCTTAGCCGAAGCGAGAATAGCGGTGGAGATATTCGATGAAGCCGGCACGCACTTCCACCGTCTGACCGCTCGCAACATTCTCGTATGGGGCTCGATCTACCGAGGCGACACGGAAGCCGCAAGACGCTGGATCGCTCAGGCCCGCGAAATCGCTGGCCCTTTACTGCACAACTATACGGAGCAAGTGTTTCATGGTGCGGAGGCCTGGATGGCCTTGGATGCGGGCGATCAGAAAGCAGCCGCGCAGGCGCTGCGTTTGTGCTTCGGCCCGGCATCGCAACAGTACGACCGCTTCATGTTCGGGCTATGGCGCAATGTCGTGCCGAGACTGGCCGCAGCCGCGCTCGATCTGGGAATCGAAACCGAAACGGTTCGCCGCGTGATCCGGTATTTGGACTGTCGCGCGCCGTCGCCAACGCTGGAGGCTTGGCCATGGCGAGTGCGCATTTATACGCTTGGGCGATTCGAAATTTATATGGAAGACAAGCTTCTCTCCTTTGGCGCCAAGACGCCGCGCAAACCCTTGGCGTTACTCAAGGCATTGATCGGCTTTGGGGGGGCATGCGCGCGACTATCACCTCATCGATGCGCTGTGGCCGAATGAAGAGGCGGATGCGGCGCGCAGCTCCTATGGGGTCGCATTATTCCGGCTGCGAAGTTTGCTCGGAAGCCATGATGTCCTGGAAACCAAAGGCTGGTCCATCAGCCTGAATTCGAATCTGGTCTGGATCGACGCCGTTGCCTTCGACCACCTAACAGGCGCTAACGATGGAGCGGAGGAGACGGATACCATTCGCAAGGCAGTGGACCTTTACTGGGGAAATTTGCTCCCCGAAGACAATGACGAACCCTGGTCGATGCCGTTGCGCGAGCGTCTGCGGGGAAAGTTCGTTCATCATCTGGGCCGATTGAGCAAAACGCTGGAAGACGATGAGCAGTGGGAAAGAGCCGGCGCCCTTTACTTGCGCGGCATCGACGCGGACCCTTTGAGCGAGACGTTCTACCGGGGATTGATGCGTTGCCACCTCGCGCACGGGCAGTGCGCGGAAGGGGTGGGGGTGTATCGCCGATTGAGCCAGGTCCTCTCGGGTACTAGCGGGCTTAAACCTTCCGCGGAAACCGAGGCGGTCCACCAGTTGTTGCTGGGTTAAGGGCTTGTCAGACCCTTCCAGTAAAATGCGCCTCTTACGCACAGAGACCATCCATGACCTTCACCGAAGATTCCATCAAAGCTGCCCTGAAGCAAATCCAAGATCCCGTCCTGAACCAGGACTACGTGAGCGCCAAGGAGATCAAGTCCATCAAGACCGATGGCAACAATGTCGCGGTGGAGGTGGTGCTGAGCTATCCCGCCAAAAGTCTCTGGGACAGCATTCGGACTGAGATTGAAGCCAAGCTCAAGAGCCTGCCGGGCATGGGGCAGGTGAGCGTGAACGTGACCAGCAAGGTGATTTCCCATGCGGTGCAAGCCGGCGTGGCGCTGTTGCCCGGCGTGAAGAACATCGTCGCGGTTGCCTCGGGAAAGGGCGGGGTGGGCAAGTCCACGGTGGCGGTGAACCTCGCGCTCGCGCTGGCTGCGGAAGGCGCGACCGTGGGCATACTCGACGCCGACATCTACGGTCCGTCGCAGCCGCTGATGCTGGGTTTGCAGGGCAAGCGCCCGCAATCCAACGACAACAAGTCCCTGGAGCCCATGGAAGCCCACGGCATTCAAGCCATGTCCATCGGCTTCCTCATCGATGTGGAGCAACCCATGGTGTGGCGAGGCCCCATGGTCACCGGCGCGCTCCAGCAGTTGCTGGGGGACACGCGCTGGCGCGATCTGGATTTTCTCATCATCGACATGCCGCCCGGCACCGGCGATATTCAACTCACTCTCGCCCAAAAAGTGCCAGTGACCGGTGCGATCATCGTGACCACGCCGCAGGACATCGCGCTGCTGGACGCGCGCAAGGGACTCAAGATGTTCGAGAAGGTGAACATCCCCATCCTGGGCATCGTGGAGAATATGTCCTTGCACCTGTGCTCCAAGTGCGGCCACGAGGAAGCCATCTTCGGTTTGGGCGGCGGAGCCAGCATGGCAAAAGACTACAAGGTGGATTTACTGGGCTCGCTGCCCCTCGACATGAAGATTAGGGAGGACGGAGACTCCGGCATACCCACCGTCGCGGCCGAGCCGCAAAGCCGCGTTGCCGAGATCTACAAGCAGATCGCACGCAAAGTTGCCGCCAAGATCGCCAGCAAGGCGAGAGACATGAGCGCGGTGTTTCCGAAAATCGTGATCCAAAACACCTAGGGAGGAGTGAGGGTGGAGGAGGTAGGAGAAAGGCGCAAGACCGGTGGTGACTCGCGGTTTTACTCCTCCCTCCTCCCTCCTCCATCCTCCCGGCAACATGATTAAATCCGACCGCTGGATTCGCCGAATGGCACAGACGCAACGCATGATCGAGCCCTTCGAGACGAACCAGATCAAGCAGGTGGACGGCAAGCCCGTGGTGTCCTTCGGCACGTCGAGCTACGGCTACGATTTGCGCTGCTCGGACGAGTTCAAGCTCTTCACCAACATCAACTCCACAATCGTGGACCCGAAGAATTTCGACCCGAAATCCTTCGTCGATGTGAAGGGCGCGTCTTGCATCATTCCGCCCAACTCCTTTGCGCTGGCGCGCACCGTGGAGTACTTTCGCATTCCGCGCAATGTTTTGGTGATCTGCCTGGGTAAATCGACGTACGCGCGTTGCGGAATTATCGTGAACGTAACGCCCTTGGAGCCGGAGTGGGAAGGCCACGTGACGCTTGAGTTTTCCAACACCACGCCCTTGCCCGCGAAGATCTACGCCAATGAAGGCGTGGCGCAGGTGCTCTTCCTCGAAGCCGCGCCGGACGACATCTGCGAAACGTCCTACAAGGACCGGGGCGGCAAGTACCAGCGGCAGACTGGCGTCACATTGCCGAAGATCTAGGGCGAGTCCTAGACAGGCTCTGGCTCTTTAGATGAAGCCAGGATGTGCCGCAAGGTCTCAGGGCTTTTTGTTGTTTGACGATAAGGCGTAGGCAGGTACACGAAGGAAAACGCAATGAATTCGCACGCCGGGTTTGCGCGGCGCGCAAGGAAATTAGCAGGGAAAATATTCCAACTTCGACCCGCTAAAGCGTTTGTCGGTGGAGGTCTTTTCCATGAGCCGGCCGGAGTTTTCGCACCGTCTGGCGAATTACCTCACCAAGGCCGAACCGGGTTTGGCGGAGAGGGAATTCCAGATCGTGGAATTGTCCTCGGCGGAAGTTGGCTTGCGTTACGAAAACGGCGTGCTGGCAGAGGTGCTTGCTCCGAACACGCGCCGGCTGTACTGGAAGGGCTACATGGATGTGCGCATCGAGCGGTGAACATCGCCACCGAATTTAGCCTGCGCATCAACCTAAACGCGGGCTACCGGATCAGTGATGTGTTGACGGCCTTCAGCAAGCAGGCCAAGCCGCCGGATTTCCTCTACAAGGAATTGCAGTTCGGCCTGCGCGCGGCGGTGGGCACGCGCACTCTCGATGAGTTGCTGGAGAACAAGAACATCATCGACGAAGTGGTGCGCGCGCATATCGACAAACGCGTGGCCGGCATCGGCTTGGAAGTCGAATCCGCCGGGGTGAAGGACATCATCCTGCCGGGCGAGATGAAGACCATCCTCGCCAAGGTAGTGGAGGCCGATAAAGCCGCCCAGGCCAACGTGATCGGACGCCGCGAGGAAACCGCGGCCACGTGTAGCCTGCTCAACACCGCCAAGGTGATGGAGAACAACCCGGTCGCCCTGCGTTTGAAGGAGTTGGAAACGCTGGAAAAGGTCACCGAGAAAATCGGCAGCGTCTCGGTATACGGTGGCCTGGATAGTGTGTTGAAGGATCTGGTGAAGATCGGAGCCTAACTTCCAGAAAAGGCCATTCCCTCAGACCGGCGCCCTTTCATCGGAGGCTGTCAACAGCTTGTACACCGAGGTGAAGTCCTGCCTCCCCAGCCCTTGCGATGAAGCAAGACGAAGCAACTGCTGGGCAACGGGCGATACAAAGACCGGGATGCGCAATTCGCGGGCGGCGCTCACTGCCAGGGCCAAATCCTTTGCCATCAAATCGGTCATGAAGCCTGGGGCGTAGTCCCGGGTGGAGGGGGCTTTCTCGACCATGCCGGGCACGGGGTGGGCATGTTGCATCATCCAGGTATTACCGGAGGATTTCGAGATCACGTCCGTCAGAATTTTCGGGTCGACGCCGAAGCCTTCGCCGATGCGGAAGGCTTCCGCCACGGCGATGGCGGCCACTCCCGCGATCAGATTGTTGCAAAGCTTCGCGGCCTCGCCTGCTCCGACCTCACCCACGTGAATGATGTTCGCCCCCATGGCCGAGAGGGCAGGGCGCGCCGCTTCGAGGTCCGCCGCGGCGCCGCCAACCATGATGGCAAGAGTTGCGTTCTCGGCGCCCACCGAGCCGCCCGACACGGGCGCGTCGATGAACCGCACGCCTTTGGCCGCGAGCGCAGCGGCGACCCGGCGCGAAGCATTCGGATCGATGGTGGACATATCCGCGCACAGCAATCCCCGCTTCGCGCCTTCGAGGATCCCGCCTTGGCCTAGGTAAGCCGCCTCTACCTGCGACGAAGATGGCAGCATCGTCACCAGAAAATCCACGCGTGCGGCGGCGTCCGCTGCCGAGGCTGCGCGCTTTGCGCCGCGCGCCACGGCGGCATCGAGCGCGGCCGGAAATACGTCATAGGCGAGGACACCATGGCCCGCTTTCATGAGATTCGCCAGCATGGGCAGGCCCATGGTGCCGGTACCGATAAAGCCAACATTCATCTCGTTTCTCCTGGCGATTTGTTCCATGTTCTTTGGCATGCGATAACGAATAAAGAGTACGCCGGTCCGCGGATTGCCACGCGTTGCGCAAAAGACGATTGCCGGTTCTAACGACTCCGCGAAGCTTTCACGAATTCGAGGGAGATCCGAAAGAGATCGAGATCTTTTTCGTAATCCGCGGCATCGGCGCGGTTGATTTGTATCCATTCCCGCGTACTTTCCATACCGCCAGGCTGAAACGAGACGACGTTATCGCGTGAGAACTGTAGTTCGGTGGCGGTAGCCACCGGTACGCGTAGCCCGATGCCTTTGCCGCTGATGCAAGCGAACATCTTGTCTCTGACGAAGTAGGCATCGAGGTTGTTGATTTTCTTTCCGGTTACGCCGGGGAGTTTGAGAAGCAGAGCGTCGATGATCGCCTTGCGGCTGGGTTCGGGGGTAGCGGTTTTCAAGGGGAACCTACCTTCACAAATCTAGAGGAATGAATCAAGACTGCTGCCGTGTCCGGCAGCGCTATAGATCTAAGTATGCGCCACTTCCTTTGGCAACTGAGTTAAGCCGGCTCCCAAGCAAAATCGAAAATCGGAGGATGCTCGGCCAAGCTCCATCCCGGACCCTCATATTTCCTTGTTAATATCGTGAGAGCGTCTCGGCCAAAGGCTTTTGGATGCGTGCAATGACACGTCACAAATCGGCGCGTGCAATATCGGTTGATAGGCGGGTGGCGGCATCCATACCGGCGCTGTCGTTAGGCCCTTCAGGTACACCGCATGTTCAAGTTCGAGTGGGACGATCAAAAGGCGGCCAGCAATCTGCGAAAGCATGGCGTATCGTTCGACGAGGCTGTCAGCGTATTTGCGGATGGCTTGGCGCTGACTTTCGCAGACACGGATCGCTTCGAGTCCGAAGATCGAAGCCGAACCTACGGCATCTCGAACAAAGGCCGGCTTCTCGTGGTAGTTCACACGGAACGCCACAACAATGTTCGAATCATTAGTGCGAGAAAGGCAACTCAGTATGAAAAAGGCATCCACGACCAAGTCTGATCAAGACATTCCAGTCTTGAAGCGCGAACAACTCGGGGTTGGCTTACGCGGCAAGTACTTCAAGCGCTTTACGCAAGGGAGCAATGTCGTTGTGCTGCGGCCCGAGATTCAGAAGGCATTTCCCACGTCTGAAGCAGTCAACAAAGCCCTCGCAAGCATGTTGGCCTTCGCGAAGGAGACGCAGGGCCTAACGGGCCGCTCAAAGCGGCCGTCCCGCAAGCGGGTAGGCGTTTAGCCTTGGCGTTGAATTCTCTCGAAATGCCCAAGCCGGCCCCTCGCAGCGCTCCGATGGCCGCGGCCCGTTCGGGGGCACTTGATCTCGCGCCGAGCAATCCGCAGGTTGAAACCGGGGTATAACTCGGAGATCCGCGCTGCAGCGGCGCGAGCCTCGGTCTGCCGGCCCAACTGGCCATAAACCTCCGCGAAACACAACGGCGTCCAAAAATTGTTTGGGATACCAATCTGCTGAGCTGCCTTCAGCGCCTGCGCATAATCGCGTTTGTGGTAGTAGTAGTTGTGGTAGCCCCAGTGGTACCAACCTGGATGGCGCGGGTTCAGTTGCACGGCTTTATCAATGAGCTTGACTCCACGTTCCCACTCCCCCGCATAGAGAATATGCAGCCCCAGGACCGAGATGATGGTGGCGTTGTTCGGGTTCAGCCGGATCGATGCGGGCCGCGACATTTACGCCGTCGCCGTATACGGTGCCGTCCGGTCGTTCGATGACTTCCCCGAGATTGATCCCGATGCGAAAGCGCATCCGGCGTGCTTCAGGCAACGCTTCGTTGCGCTCTGCCAGCACGGCCTGGATTTCAGATGCCGCGCGCACAGCTCCCGTGGCTGCCTGGAACACTGCGAGCACGCTGTCGCCCGCCATATCCACGACACGGCCGTGATGAGCTTGAATCTTTGCGCGGAAGACGGCGCGGTACGCTTCGAGGCTCGCCACGGTGGCTTCGTCGTCCTGTTGCATAAGGCGCGAATAACCAGCGACACCGGCAGCGAGTATCGCGCCGAGCTTACGGACTCCTCCTTCTGGTTCGGTCATTAGGAACGCGCGTCTTCGAGAACTTCGAATGCCAAGAGTAAGGCTAGCACGCCGATATGAGAATCTAGGGCACCTCTAATAATTCAGCATTCTAGAGTAGTGTGTATGGAATCGATGTGATAAAAAGCCTCGAAGCGCAAAGTGATCCCGAGGCCGATGAAGAAAGACAAACGCAGGAAGCAACCCAAACCCAAGCAGCCTGGATTCTTCGATG
>SHXO01000031.1 GCA_009693245.1 Betaproteobacteria bacterium
AAGTTGGATACAAAGCCAGTGAAGAGGCTCGCAAAACGCCTTGAAAGGCGCGAAATAACCCGGCTGAAGGTCACCTGGCCGAGAATGAAACTCATTTCGCTAACGCGGTAAGAGATCCGTCGTAGAAAAGTGATTATTAGAGGTGCCCTCTAGTAAGTAGTGGAGACTAACGTCCTGCACCGGGTCTTCGCGGCTTAACGTATGTCCGTTGCGCAGCTTCAATCCTCCCATTCCAACTCCACATAACTCGTCGTCACGTTGCGCCGGTGGAAGTTCTCGAACTCCCGCCACTTGCCTTGCTCCGAGTATCCAACTTCTTCTATTGCCTGCTCGATGGTTCGGCGCTTCTTGAGCGCGGTGCGGATCTCGCCGACGATCAAGCGTAGATAGGCTTCCTGCGCTTGCATGGCCTGAGGCCACTCTACTGCGGCGGGGCCGTGGCCAGGGACGGCGCGCTTGGCGGGGAGTTTTTTGAGATCCTCGATGACCGCGAGCCAACCTAACACGCTGCCGTCGATGGCGGGGGTGTGATCGAGGAACAAAAGATCGGACAACCATATGGTGCCGGTGCGTTCGTCCCAGATGCTGATGTCGCTATCGGAATGCCCAATGGGGAAGGCGCGCAACAGGATCTTGCGGCCACCTAGATCCAGCGTGAGGGTGTCCGCTACCGTCAATGTTGGCGGGATCATGGTGCTTGCGGCCACCGGTTCGCCTAGGTCTCGCACCAGGGAACGGGTGAAGTTTCGCGCACGCACGGCCATGGCCTTGGGCAGGCGCTCGTGCCCCACGAAGGTTGCGCCATCGTCCTTGAACGCGGCATTGCCGAAGACGTGATCGGGGTGGACGTGGGTGTTGATGACGTAACACACGGGGAGCGCGGTGCGTTGTCGGATGGCAGCGCGCAGGCGCTGGCCGATGACGATGCTGCCTCCGGTGTCGATCACCGCCACGCAGCGTGCGCCAAGGATGAACCCGATGTTGGCTTGGTCGCCCATGTTGCCGGGTGCGCGTTCTTCGATTTTGCCGGCATGCACGAACACGCCCGGGGCGATTTCCTGTAGCTCGAAGTCGCTTGAAGCGTTGGTTCGTGCCATGAGCGGCAATAGGCACAGCGCGAAAGACCATTTTTTTATGCTCATTACGGGGTTTCCATGAGGGCAAGATTTATCTTGCCCTAGGGTAACATTACCTACATTACAGGGATGGAGAAGGTTGTGGGAACCATCGATCTACGCAGCGACACGGTGACCAAGCCGGCGCCGGGAATGCGCGCCGCCATGGCCGCCGCCGAAGTGGGCGACGATGTTTATGGCGAGGACCCCACCGTCAACCGGTTGGAAGCTCTCGCCGCCGGCATGCTGGGAAAAGAGGCGGCATTGTTCGTGTGCAGTGGCACGCAAAGTAATTTGTTGGGTGTCATGGCCCATTGCGAGCGCGGGGACGAGTATCTGGTAGGCCAGCAGGCGCATACGTATAAGTACGAGGGAGGCGGCGCGGCGGTGCTGGGCAGCATCCAGCCGCAACCTCTGGACAACGAACCCGACGGCACGTTGGACTTGGGTAAGCTTGCCCAGGTGGTCAAACCAGACGATTCGCACTTTGCGCGTACGCGCCTGTTGTGCCTGGAGAACACTCACGGCGGCAAGGTGCTGCCATTGGGCTATCTCGGCCGGGCGGATGCCTTTGCGCGCGGCGCGGGGTTGGGCATGCATCTGGATGGGGCACGCTTGTTCAACGCGGCGGTTAAGCTACAAATCCCCGTGGGTGAAATGGCGAAGCATTTCGACACCGTCTCCATCTGCCTATCGAAGGGCCTGGGTGCGCCCGTGGGCTCGGTGTTGTGCGGAAGCAAGGATCTCATCGCGAAAGCGCGCCGCTGGCGCAAAGTGCTAGGCGGCGGCATGCGGCAAGCGGGGGTGCTCGCCGCCGCGGGTATCTATGCCTTGACCCAGCATGTGGAACGGCTGGCGGAGGATCACGAGAACGCCAGCCGGCTGGCGCAGGGGCTGGCGGACGTCGATGAGATCGATGTCGATGCGTGGTCGGCCCAAACCAACATGGTGTTCATAAAGCTCGCCCAGGAGTTGGTGGCGCCCTTGAAAAAGCATCTGGCGGAACGAGGCATTCTCATCGGAAGCGGGCCAGCGGTACGGCTCGTGACCCATCTCGATGTCAGCAGGACAGACGTCGGCGCGGTAGTGGGCGGGGTTAAGGAGTTCTTTGCGGGGGCAAGCCACTAGGTTTTGGGAGCGAGTGAGCGCTGCGCCTATAATCGACGCCCTAGGCACCTTTGGCCCAACCCCATTAAGAGATTCGCGATGCAACAAAACTGGATATCCGTGGCAGTGGTGATGGCCTGTTTGGGCATGGCCGCGCCAATGACGGCATCATCCGCGGATCAAGGCGGAGTATTGCCGCCGCCGAGTCTGTTCGACGACCCGCCCTCGCAAGAACGCGCGGCGCCACCGCCAAGCGCCGCACCCTCGCAGCCAGCAGCAACGCCTCAGCCCGCCCCGGTAAGCGCGTCTAAGGAGGCCACACCGCCTCCCGAGGAATCCTCGGCGCCCCCGCGTAGATCCGTATGGTGGAAGCCATGGACATGGGGTTCGGGCGAGACCAAAGCACCGGCGCCAACCTCGCCTGCGCCCCAAGCGAGCCAAACTGCCCACCCGGAGCCCGCGCAGGCAGGCACGACCGAGCCTGCCTCCGCCGCGCCACCGCCGGTGGTGCAACAACAGGTTCCCAATACCACGCCACCGGCCGAAGTTTCCGCGCCAGCACCCGCGCGCGAGATACAAGCCCCGCCGCCGGCGAAAACGGTTCCCATGGATAAGCCAAAAGATCACGCGGCCCCGCCCGCTCCGCCGCAACGCGCGCCGGTGGCGAGCCCGGCGGCTGCCAAGCCTAAACCCGTGGCGGGAACCGCCCACCAACCGCAGGTCCGAAAGGCAGACCGTCCCTTGAGCATGTCCTCTGAAGCTTGGTTCGCTTACAACAGTTCCGCCCTCGATGTGGCGGACAAGAAACTGCTGGACGACATGGCGGCGAAGCTCGCCAACGGCGACTATCAGACCATCCGCGTGACGGGCCACACGGACAAGATCGAGACCGCCGAGTTTGGCGAAAAGCTATCGCTGCTACGCGCGCAAGCGGTCAAACAAAATTTGGTATTGAAGGGCCTCGATGCCCGCCGTATCGCGGTTTCGGGGCAAGGCGCCGGCGATCCGGTGACGCGCGCGGGGCAATGTGGCAAGCTCGAGGGCCAAGTGTTGCATGCCTGTCTAGCCCCAGACCGCCGGGCCGAAATTATCGTTACACGTGCCTTGGCCAAGAAGCCGGGCGGGCAAGTCGTGCGGCAGTAATGCGAATGGACAACCGCTCGGGCAATGGCGAAACACGAAACATGGCGCTGTTCTGCGATTTTGAGAACATCGCCCTAGGCGCGCAAGACGCCAAGTACGACAAGTTCGATATCAGCAAGATCCTCGAGAAGTTGCTCGTCAAAGGCAACATCGTCGTCAAGAAGGCCTATTGCGATTGGGAGCGCTACAAGGCCCACAAGGCCGCCATGCACGAGGCGGCCTTCGAGTTGATCGAGATCCCCCATGTGCGCCAGTCCGGGAAAAACTCCGCCGACATTCGCCTTGTGGTGGATGCCCTGGACCTGTGCTACACCAAGGCGCATCTGGATACGTTCGTCATCATCAGCGGCGACTCGGACTTCTCGCCCCTCGTGAGCAAGTTGAGAGAGAACAACAAGGAAGTGATCGGCGTGGGCGTGAAGCAGTCCACCTCGGACTTGCTGATCGCCAACTGCGACGAGTTCATTTTCTACGACGATCTCGTGCGAGAGGACAAGACCGCCAAGCGCGGCCGGCGGCGGACTTCCCCCGCCAGCTCAGGCGCGGCGAAAGCGGCGGCTCCCAATCCAAAACAAGCGCCCGCCGAAGGCGAGGACAAAACCCAGCAGGCCCTCGACTTGGTGGTGGACACCTTCGACGCCCTGGTGGCCGAGCGCGGCGAGGGCGACAAGATCTGGGGTTCCATGATCAAGCAGGCCCTGAAGCGCCGCAAACCGGGCTTCAACGAGAGCTACTACGGCTTCAAGAGTTTCAGCAGCTTGTTGGATGAAGCCCACTCGCGCGGGCTCCTCGGCTTGGAACACGACGACAAATCGGGCGGCTACGTCGTGCGCGCCACTCGCGGGGAGGCCGCGTAGTTTGCGTCCTTGCGCCCCTTTCATTGACCTGCGGCAATGCAGCACGGTAACATCCCGCCGCTTTTTTCACCCACTGAATGCCTGCGATGCGCAAACCTCTGGTAGCGGGTAACTGGAAGATGCATGGGAGCTTGGCGGCCAATGCCAAGTTGCTGGGCGCTCTGGTGGAAGGGTGGACGGGTGCGAAGTCCGTGGATTGTGCCGTATGCGTACCTTTCCCTTACTTGCACCAAGCGCGGGCGTTGCTGGGCTCGAGCGATATCCAGTGGGGCGCGCAGAATATGAATGCCCAGGCGCAAGGGGCTTTCACCGGGGAGATATCTGGCCCCATGTTGCGTGATTTCGGTTGCCGGTTCGTAATCGTGGGGCACTCGGAGAGGCGCCAGCTCTTCGGCGAAAGCAGCGAGTGGGTGGCGGAGAAGTTTTCCGCGGCTTTGTCTCATGGCCTGGTTCCGGTTCTATGCGTGGGGGAGTCCTTGGCGCAAAGGGAATCCGGACAAACCGAGGCGGTGGTGGGCAGTCAGCTCGATGCGGTATTGAATGCCGTTGGAGCGCAGGAATTGAGCAAAGGCGTGTTAGCCTACGAGCCCGTTTGGGCCATCGGCACGGGCAAGACCGCCACGCCGGAACAGGCTCAGAGCGTTCACCGGTTCCTGCGAGAACGGGTGGCGCTGGCGGACGGCGAAGCCGCTGGCGCGTTGCGAATGTTATACGGAGGCAGCGTGAAGGCCTCCAACGCGCGGAGTTTGTTCCGCCAGCCAGACATCGACGGTGCGCTGGTGGGGGGAGCTTCTCTACAGGCGGAAGAATTCCTGAGCATTTGTTTGGCCGCGAGGCCTAAAGATTAAATAGCGAGTTGACGATGTTGCATGCCATTGTTCTGACGTTTCACGTAATCGCGGCGGCCAGTGTGATCGGCCTGGTACTTCTGCAGCACGGAAAAGGCGCCGACATGGGAGCCGCTTTCGGTAGCGGATCGTCTGGAAGTTTGTTCGGGGCCTCGGGCTCGGCCAACTTCCTGAGCCGGTCCACGGCCGTGGTGGCGGCGGTGTTTTTCGTGACGAGCATGGGATTGACCTACCTGTCCACGCAAAAGCACCGGCCCACCAGCGTGGTGGATGTGCCGCATGGCACCGAACCGGTTCCGGCTACTTCTACCGCTACCACGCCGGCCACTCCGCCGAGCCAGCCGGACGATAGCTCGCGAGTCAAGGAAATTCCGAAGTAGATTGGCGGTCGCACTGAATGGGATGCGGACGTTTTGAGTAGGCTTGCCGATGTGGTGAAATTGGTAGACACGCCGTCTTGAGGGGGCGGTGGCGAAAGCCGTGGGAGTTCGAGTCTCCCCATCGGCACCATGAGAGCGGGCGTCTGAACGCTCGCGGAGTAAGCCTGGAGGCTGTTGTGACGGCAGGTCCGTTGCGTGTAGTGAAAGTGCCATTCGCGGGGGCAAGGAAAAAAGGGTGTTAGAGCAGTACTTCCCGATCCTGCTTTTCATATTGGTTGGCCTGGGTGTTGGCGTGGTTCCCATCGTACTGGCGGGTGGAATCAGCCGCCTCACCGGTACGCACAAACCCGATAGCGAGAAACTCTCTCCTTACGAATGCGGTTTCGAAGCCTTCGAAGATGCGCGCATGAAGTTCGATGTGCGCTATTACTTGGTCGCCATTTTGTTCATCTTGTTCGATCTGGAGATCGCCTTCCTGTTTCCCTGGGCCGTGGCTCTGAGGGAGATCGGCCTCTTCGGTTTCCTTTCCATGATGGTGTTTCTGGCCATCCTCGTCGTGGGCTTCGTCTACGAGTGGAAGAAAGGCGCCCTCGAGTGGGAATGAGCGACCGGCCCATGGCCGCGACTGGATCAGCCACTACTTAAACGATAAGGCATGACGTGAACACCGAGGGCGTTCTTGAACGGGGTTTTGTTACCACCAGCCTTGACACTGTCATAAATTGGACCCGCACCGGGTCGCTCTGGCCCATGACTTTCGGGCTGGCTTGCTGCGCGGTGGAAATGATGCATGCGGGCGCGTCGCGCTACGACCTGGACCGCTTTGGCATCGTGTTTCGTCCGAGCCCACGCCAGTCGGACGTGATGATCGTCGCCGGTACTCTGTGCAACAAAATGGCGCCCGCGCTACGCAAGGTGTACGACCAGATGGCCGAGCCGCGCTGGGTGATTTCCATGGGATCGTGTGCCAACGGCGGCGGTTACTACCACTATTCCTATTCCGTGGTGCGCGGCTGCGACCGTATCGTGCCGGTGGACGTCTATGTGCCGGGCTGCCCGCCCACGGCGGAGGCGCTGCTCTACGGCATCATCCAGTTGCAAAACAAGATCAAGCGCACCAACACCATCGCCCGGGGCTGACCAGAGAATATGAGCGAACGGCTCGATGGCCTGATCGATACGCTGCAAGTAAAGTTTGGCGAGAGCGTGGCCTCCTGTACGCCATCCCATGGCGAGGTGACCTTGACGGTCAAGGCGGCAGACCTGCTGGCGGTGGCGCGTGCCCTGCGCGACGACCCGGCGCTGCGCTTCGAGATCCTGATCGATCTAGCCGGAATGGACTATAGCGGCCATGGCGGGGGCGAGTGGGACGGGGCGCGCTTCGCGGCGGTATATCACTTCTTGTCGGTGTCCTTGAACCAGCGGTTGCGCCTGCGCGTGTTTGCCCCCAACGATGACATGCCCATCCTCGATTCCGTGACCACAATATGGCCCTCCGCCAATTGGTATGAGCGCGAGGCCTTCGACTTGTTCGGCATCGTCTTCGATGGACACCCCGATCTGCGCCGCATCTTGACGGACTATGGCTTCACCGGCCATCCCTTCCGCAAGGATTTCCCGATCTCCGGTTACGTGGAAATGCGCTACGACCCGGACCAGAAGCGGGTGATTTACCAACCGGTGACCATCGAGCCGCGCGAGATCGTGCCGCGCGTGATACGCGAAGAACATTATGGGGACGTGGAAAACAAATCTCACCACAGAGGCACGGAGACACAGAGGAAAGCCGGTTGATGAAAAATCCTGCGCTCTCGAAAACGGTTGCGGCTAGAAAAGAAAATCTTCTACCAGGGTTTTCTCCGTGTCTCCGTGGTGAACGCCGCAAATGACTGAGATTCGTAATTACACGATGAATTTCGGGCCTCAGCATCCGGCGGCGCACGGGGTGCTGCGTCTGGTGCTGGAGCTGGACGGCGAGGTCATTCAACGCGCCGATCCGCATATCGGGCTGTTGCACCGGGCGACGGAGAAGCTGGCCGAGCATAAGACTTTCATTCAATCCCTGCCCTACATGGACCGGCTCGATTACGTGTCCATGATGTGCAACGAGCATGCATACTGCCTCGCCATGGAGCGTCTTCTGGGCGTGGACGTGCCCATCCGTGCCCAATACATCCGCGTGATGTTCGATGAAATCACGCGCGTGCTCAATCACCTTCTGTGGCTGGGTGCCCATGGCCTGGACATCGGTGCCATGACGGTATTCCTTTACTGTTTCCGCGAGCGCGAAGACTTGATGGATTGCTACGAAGCGGTTTCTGGCGCGCGCTTGCATGCCGCCTATTACCGGCCGGGTGGCGTCTACCGCGATCTACCGGACCGCATGCCACAGCACCTGGCGTCGAAATTTCGCAATGCGAGCGAAATCGCAAAGCTCAACGAAACCCGCCAGGGTTCCATGCTGGATTTCATCGAACGCTTCACCAAGCGCTTTCCCAAGTGCGTCGATGATTACGAAACCCTGCTCACGGACAACCGCATCTGGAAACAGCGCACGGTGGGCGTGGGAGTCGTGAGTCCCGAGCGGGCTAAGGCCCTGGGGTTCACCGGCCCCATGCTGCGCGGCTCCGGGGTGGAGTGGGATTTGCGCAAGAAGCAACCCTACGAAGTCTATGGCGAGATGGATTTCGACATTCCCGTGGGCGTGAACGGTGATTGCTACGATCGCTATCTCGTGCGGGTGGAAGAAATGCGCCAGTCCAACCGCATCATTAAGCAATGCGTGGATTGGTTGCGCAAGAATCCTGGCCCAGTGATCACGGACAATCACAAGGTGGCGCCGCCCGAGCGCGTGGACATGAAGAGCAACATGGAAGAGCTGATCCATCACTTCAAGCTCTTCACCGAAGGTTTCCATGTGCCGCCCGGCGAATGCTATGCCGCGGTGGAGCATCCCAAGGGCGAGTTCGGAATCTACTTGGTGTCCGATGGCGCCAACAAGCCCTACCGCCTGAAAATTCGCGCGCCCGGTTTTCCCCATCTGGCGGCCATCGACGAGATGGCGAAGGGCCATATGATCGCCGACGTGGTGGCCATCATCGGCACGCAAGATATCGTGTTTGGAGAAATCGACCGGTGAGCGAGGTATTGAGCGAGGAATCCTGGGCGCGTATCGACCGCGAGCTGGAAAAATATCCTCCGGACCAAAAAAAATCCGCCGTGATGTCCGCCCTTGCCATCGCGCAGGACGAAAAAGGGTGGCTCTCCACCCAGACCATGGACGCGGTGGCCGGGTATCTCGATATACCTCCCGTGGCCGTTTACGAAGTGGCGACCTTCTACGCCATGTACGATTTGGAAGCCCTGGGCAAGCACAAGCTCACGATATGCACGAACCTGCCTTGCGCACTGTCCGGCGCGAACGAGGCGGCCGCGCACTTGAAACGCTGTTTGAATATTGGTTGGAACGAAACCACTGCCGATGGCCACGTGACGCTGAAAGAGGGTGAATGCTTCGGTGCCTGCGGCGACGCCCCGGTGATCTTGCACAACAACAAGAAGATGCTGATTGGCATGACGCCAAAGCGCATCGACACTTTGCTCGCGGACCTGAAGAAATGATGAAATCTTCCGCCGCCCCTTTCGATCCCGCCGGCTTCGGGCCCGATGCGCTCATATTGAAAGGGCTCGACGGTTTGAACTGGCGCCTAAAGGATTACGAGGCGCGCGGGGGCTATAGCGCGTTGCGCAAGATCATCAACGAGAAAATTCCTCCCGAGGGCGTAATCGCGGAATTGAAGAAGGGGTCATTGCGCGGCCGCGGCGGGGCGGGGTTTCCGACGGGGTTGAAGTGGAGTTTCATGCCTCGCAATCTACCAGGCAAGAAATACCTGGTGTGCAACTCCGACGAAGGCGAACCCGGCACCTTCAAGGACCGCGACATCCTGCGCTACAACCCGCACATCGTGATCGAAGGCATGGCCATCGGCGCCTACGCCATGGGCATTCAGGCCGGCTACAACTACATACACGGCGAAATCTGGGACGTTTACGAACGCTTCGAGGAGGCGTTGAAGGAAGCCTACGAGGCCGGATTCCTGGGCAAGAACATTTTGGGCAGCGAATTCAGTTTCGACCTATATGCCCATCATGGCTACGGTGCCTACATCTGCGGTGAGGAAACCGCGTTGCTGGAATCCCTGGAAGGCAAAAAAGGCCAGCCGCGCTTCAAGCCGCCGTTCCCCGCCACCTACGGTTTGTACGGCCGCCCCACCACCATCAACAATACAGAGACCTTCGCCGCCGTGCCGTGGATCATCAACAACGGTGGCGAGGCCTTCCTCAACATGGGCCGCCCCAACAACGGCGGCACCAAGATATTTTCCATGTCGGGCCACGTTAACCAGCCGGGAAACTACGAGGTGAAATTGGGCACGCCCTTCGCCGCCTTGCTGGAGATGGCGGGCGGCATGCGTGGCGGCCGTGCGCTGAAGGCCTGCATCCCAGGCGGATCCTCGATGCCGGTATTGCCAGGCGGCCTGATGCTGAAAACGGACATGGATTACGACTCCATCGCCAAGGCGGGGTCCATGCTGGGTTCGGGCGCGGTGATCTGCATGGACGAAACCACCTGCATGGTGAAAGCGCTGATGCGCTTGTCGTACTTCTATTACGAGGAATCCTGCGGGCAATGCACGCCTTGCCGCGAGGGCACCGGTTGGCTCTACCGCGTGGTCAATCGCATCGAGCATGGCAAGGGCCGTGCGGAGGATTTGGATCTGCTCAATTCCGTGGCCGACAATATCGCCGGGCGCACCATCTGCGCGCTGGGAGACGCGGCCGCCTTGCCCGTCAAGAGTTTCATCAAGCACTTCCGCGGCGAGTTCGAGTACCACATCGAACACAAGAGGTGTTTGGTGGACGAAGCGGTAACGGCTTAACACCATGGCCAACGTAAAGATCGAAATCGACGGGCAATCACTCGAAGTGCCTTCCAGCTTCACCATCATGGACGCCGCGAACCAGCTAGGCGTTCATATACCGCATTTTTGTTATCACAAGAAGCTTTCCATCGCCGCCAACTGCCGCATGTGCCTGGTGCAGGTAGAGAAGGCACCCAAGCCCTTGCCGGCTTGCGCGACACCGGTTGGGGAGGGCATGAAGGTGCAAACGCACTCGGCGGCCGCGGTGGCCGCGCAGAAGGGCGTGATGGAATTCTTGCTGATCAACCATCCGCTGGATTGCCCGATCTGCGACCAAGGCGGCGAATGCCAATTGCAGGATCTGGCCGTGGGTTATGGCGGCAGCGCCTCGCGCTATGCGGAAACCAAGCGCGTGGTGCCACGCAAGGACATCGGCCCCCTGGTGGCGGCGGAGGAAATGAGCCGCTGCATTCACTGCACGCGCTGCGTGCGCTTCGGCGAAGAAATCGCGGGCATGATGGAACTGGGCATGGCCGGCCGCGGCGAGCATGCGGAGATACTCTCCTTTGTCGGGCGCGCGGTGGAATCCGAGCTGTCGGGAAACATGATCGACGTGTGCCCCGTCGGAGCGCTGACATCGAAGCCCTTCCGCTATGCGGCCCGCACCTGGGAACTCACGCGCCGCAAGTCCGTGAGCCCCCATTGCGGCCTGGGCTCCAACTTGGTGGTGCAGATCAAGCAGGACAAAGTGGTGCGTGTGCTACCGCTGGAGAATCCGGATCTGAACGAATGCTGGCTCTCGGACAAGGACCGCTTCTCCTACGAAGCGTTGAACTCCGGCGAGCGCCTGCTGCGCCCGATGGTGAAAGAGCACGGCCGGTGGGTGGAAGTGGATTGGCCCGTTGCATTGGAACGCGTCGCGCGCGGGCTGAAAGAAGTTCTCGCCACCCATGGCGCGAGTTCCGTTGGCGCGCTGGGCTCGCCGCACGCCACCTTGGAAGAACTGTATTTGCTGCGCCGGCTGATGCAAGGCGCCGGCAGCCACAACGCGGACTTCCGCCTGCGGCAGGCGGACTTCTCCGCCGATAGCGCGCGCGCCGGGGCGCCATGGCTAGGGATGAAGGTTGCGGAACTGGGTGGGCTAGATCGCGTGTTGGTCATCGGGTCCAATTTGCGCAAGGATCATCCGCTGATCGCGCAGCGCCTGCGCCAACTCACGAAAAAGGTGGGCGAGGTGCTGCTGATCGATGCCACGGACGACGATCAACGCCTGCGCATCACGCACAAACTCATTCGCGCGCCCTCGCGGTTTGCTGTCGCGCTCGCGGAGGTGGTGAGCGCTGCCGCGCTCATCAAATCCGTGCCAGTGTCCGCTCCTTTGCGCGCCGTGGTGGAGAGTGCTGGAGCGAGCGATGAGGCGAAGCGGATTGCCGAGAGCTTGTGCAAAGCGGCCCATGGCGCGGTGTTCCTGGGTAATAGGGCACAACACCACGCGCAAGCCGGGCTGTTGCACCGGCTGGCGTTGGAGCTTGCGCGCATCTGCGGATTGAAGATGGGGTTCCTGGGCGCGGCCGCCAATTCCGTGGGCGGTTACGTGGCGGGTGCGCTCCCTGGTACGGAGGGACGCAACGCCGCCCAGATGCTGGCTAATCCGCTCAAGGCTTACTTCATTTTGCATGCCGAACCGGAACTCGACTGCGCCAATGGCGCGCAAGCGATGAAGGCCATGCAAGCCGCAAAGTTCGTCGTGGCCCTTTCGCCTTTCCGCCATCGCGCCACGGAATATGCGGACGTGATGCTGCCAGTGGCGCCCTTCACCGAAACCGCGGGCTCCTTCATCAATACCGAAGGCCGCCTGCAAAGCTTCAACGGCGTGGCCAGGACGCTCGGCGAATCCCGTCCCTCCTGGAAGGTGTTCCGAGTGCTGGGCAATCTGCTCGGCCTATCCGGCTTCGATTTCAACTCCGCCGAAGAAGTCCGCAAAACCTGCCTACAAGGCATTGACATGGCGGCAATGCTAAACAACAACCTAATAGACGCTTCCCCCTTACCCGTGCTTGCGCAAGCGAGCACGGGTCTGGAGCGAATCGCCGAAGTGCGTATCTACGACGCCGATGGCATCGTGCGCCGGGCGCCTTCACTTCAGCGCACGGGCGATGCGGCCGCGCCCAGCGCTTCCATGAATGCCGCCACTTTGCACAAGCTGGGGCTGCGCGAGGGCCAAGACGTGCGCGTCAAGCAGGGAGCAGGTGAAGCGCTGTTGCCGCTCGTGCGCGATGACCGGTTGCCGGACAACTGCGTGCGCGTTCCCTCGGCCACCGCGGTCACCGCCGCGCTAGGCGAGGGCGAGATCATCCTTGAAGCCGTGGCGCAACGAAAGGAAGTGGCGGCGTGAGTCTCGCATATTTTGAGCAAGCGTTCGGGCCAGCTTGGCCCCTGGTGTGGACCTTGGCCAAGATCCTCGCCATCGTGTTGCCCTTGATGGGTTGCGTAGCCTACCTCACGCTCGCCGAGCGTAAGGTCATCGGCTGGATGCAGGTGCGCATCGGCCCCAACCGCGTCGGCCCTCTCGGTTTGCTGCAACCCATCGCGGATGGCATCAAGCTGCTGATGAAGGAAATCATCATCCCTTCGGGCTCCAGCAAATTCCTCTTCGTCGGTGCGCCGGTGCTCTCCCTGATGCCCGCGCTCGCGGCCTGGGCGGTGGTGCCTTTCAGCCCCGAAGTGGTGTTGGCCAATGTGGATGCGGGTTTGCTCTACGTACTGGCACTCACGTCAATGGGGGTGTACGGCGTCATCATCGCCGGCTGGGCTTCCAATTCCAAGTATGCGTTTATCGGTTGCTTGCGCTCGGCGGCGCAGATCGTCGCCTACGAAATCGCCATGGGTTTTGCCTTGGTATGCGTGCTCATGGTCTCGGGCAGCTTGAATTTGAGCAAGATTGTCATGAGCCAGAGCGCGGGCTGGGGCATTCTGGGGTGGAACTTGATTCCGCTCTTCCCAATGTTCGTCGTGTATCTCATCTCCGGCGTCGCGGAAACCAATCGCGCGCCATTCGACGTCGCCGAAGGAGAATCGGAAATCGTCGCGGGGTTCCACGTCGAGTATTCCGGAATGGCCTTCGCCATTTTCTTCCTGGCGGAATACGCCAACATGATATTGGTGTCCACTTTGTGCGCCCTCATGTTCCTGGGCGGATGGTTGTCGCCCTTCCCGTTCATTCCGGATAGTTTCCTGTGGTTGGCGGCCAAAGTCAGCATGGTGTTATTCCTCTTCCTGTGGTTCCGCGCCACTTTTCCGCGTTACCGCTACGACCAGATCATGCGGCTGGGCTGGAAAGTGTTCATTCCGATCACGCTGATCTGGGTGGTCGTGGTGGGTGTGTGGATGCGCACTCCCTTCTGGTTTTGGGGTTGAGATGGTTCAGCGGCTAAAGGATTTTTTCTCCACCTTCCTACTCATCGAATTGGTGAAGGGCATGGTCTTGACGGGCCGCCACTTGTTCGCGCGTAAGATCACCGTCCAGTTTCCCGAGGAGAAGACGCCGCAAAGCCCGCGTTTCCGCGGATTGCATGCTTTGCGCCGCTACCCCAATGGCGAGGAGCGGTGCATTGCCTGCAAACTATGCGAGGCTGTGTGCCCTGCGCTCGCCATCACCATCGAATCCGAGCAGCGCGCCGATGGCACGCGGCGCACCACGCGCTACGACATCGACTTGACCAAGTGCATCTTCTGCGGATTCTGCGAGGAGAGCTGCCCGGTGGATTCCATCGTGGAAACACGCATCTTCGAATACCACGGCGAGAAGCGCGGCGATTTGCTCTACACCAAGGAAATGCTGCTCGCCATCGGCGATCGCTACGAAGACCAGATCGCCAAGGATAGGGCGGAAGATGCGAGGTACCGGTGAGGGGTAGGGAGGAGGGAGGAGGGAGGGGGGAGGAGAACGGCGGAAAGTGCTCGCGACTTCACTCCATGTGCGAGAAGATTGGATTACGGCTTGGAAAAATTTGCAATGCAGCGATGCTTGGACGGGAGATGGGTTTTCCTCCTCCCTCCTCCCTCCTCCCTCCTCCCAAAGACTTATGACTTTCGCCTCATCGCTCTTCTACGCCTTCGCGCTCATCCTGCTGTTCGCGGCTGGCCGCGTGATCACGGCGCGTAACCCCGTGCACGCGGCGCTGTTTCTGGTCTTTGCCTTCGCCACGGCGTCGGCGTTGTGGATGTTGCTGGAAGCCGAATTCCTGGCCATCGTGCTGGTGCTGGTCTATGTCGGCGCGGTGATGGTGCTGTTCCTTTTCGTCATCATGATGTTGGACATCAACATCGACCAGCTAAGGGAAGGTTATTGGGATTACCTGGTGCCTGGATTGATCGTGGCGGGCGTCATGGTTGCCGAGATGACCATGGTGCTGGGGGGGCGGCATTTTGGGTTGCTCGACGTGCCGCAACCGCCGCCGCAAGAGGCGGCTTATTCCAACACGCGCGAATTGGGCTTGGTGCTCTATACGGATTATGTGTACCCCTTCGAGATCGCGTCCGTCATTTTGCTGGTGGCAATCGTCGCCGCCATCACGCTCACCTTGCGCAAGCGCAAGGACAGTAAGTTTCAGGACCCCTCCGTGCAAGTCTCCATCCGCCGCCAGGACCGCGTGCGGATCATTCCCATGGCTTCGGAGAAACAGGAGAAATCCTCTTGATCTCGCTTTCCCATTACCTGGTGCTGGGCGCGCTCCTCTTCGCCATCAGCGTGGTGGGCATTTTCCTTAACCGCAAGAACGTGATCATTTTGTTGATGGCCATCGAGCTCAATTTATTGGCGGTCAATATGAACTTCGTGGCCTTCTCTCACTACTTGCAGGATCTCTCCGGGCAGGTTTTCGTGTTCTTCATCTTGACCGTCGCCGCCGCCGAATCGGCCATCGGCCTGGCGATCCTCGTGTGCTTGTTCCGCAATATCAGAAGTATCAATGTGGATGATTTGGGGAGTCTCAAGGGGTGATGAGAGGGAGGAGGGAGGAGGGAGGAGGGAGGAGAACGGCGGCGGGCGCTTGCGACTTCGCGCTGTGTAGGAGAAGGCTAGATTGCAGCTTTGACAAGCTTGCAGTGCGGCTATTCGTGGATGGGCGATGCGATTTCCTCCTCCCTCCTCCCTCCTACCTCCTCCCGGAGAACCCATGAAACCCCTCTACCTCATCGTCCCCTTCGCCCCTCTAGCCGGCGCGATCGTCGCCGGCCTCTTCGGGAAGATCATCGGACGCGCCGGCGCGCACTGGGTCACGATCCTCGGAGTGCTGGTGTCTTGCACCGCCTCGGTCATGGTGTGGATGGACGTGCAGGCGGGGGAGCGCTTCAACGGCGCGCTTTATACGTGGATCACCAGCGGCGATCTTAAATTGGAGATCGGTTTTCTCATCGATTCGCTGACGGCCACCATGATGGTGGTGGTGACCTTCGTGTCCTTGCTGGTGCACATCTACACCATCGGCTACATGCACGAGGATCCTGGCTACCAGCGTTTCTTTAGTTACATCTCGCTCTTCACCTTCTCCATGCTGATGCTGGTGATGGCGAACAACTTCCTGCAACTGTTCTTCGGTTGGGAAGCGGTGGGTTTGGTGTCATATCTGTTGATCGGTTTCTGGTACACGCGGCCGACGGCCATTTATGCCAACCTCAAGGCCTTCCTGGTGAACCGAGTGGGGGATTTCGGTTTCCTGCTGGGCATCGCATTGATCTTCGCTCACTTCGGGACGCTGGACTATGCGAAGGTGTTCGAGATGGCGCCCAGCATGACCGGAAAGATTCTTGAGATTGGCGGTTGGTCCTTGCTCACGGCAATCTGCTTGTGCCTCTTCGTGGGAGCGATGGGCAAGTCGGCGCAGTTTCCGCTGCATGTGTGGCTGCCCGATTCCATGGAAGGCCCCACACCCATCTCCGCGCTGATTCACGCGGCCACCATGGTGACAGCCGGCATCTTCATGGTGTCGCGCATGTCGCCCTTGTTCGAACTGTCTCGGACCGCTCTCTCCGTGGTGCTGGTCATCGGAGGTATTACGGCGCTGTTCATGGGCTTGGTGGCCATCGTGCAAAACGACATCAAGCGCGTGGTGGCTTACTCGACGCTTTCGCAGTTGGGTTACATGACGGTGGCGCTGGGCGCTTCCGCGTACTCCGCCGGAATGTTCCATCTCGTGACCCACGCGTTCTTCAAGGCGCTGTTGTTCCTAGGTGCCGGGTCGGTGATCATCGGCATGCACCACGAGCAAGACATGCGCAAGATGGGCGGTTTAAGGAAGTACATGCCCATCACCTACGCCACCATGCTGGTTGGTGCGCTCGCGAGCGCCGGCGTTCCTGGATTGGCCGGCTTCTTTTCCAAGGACGCCATCATCGAGGCCGCGCATTTCTCGGAGACCCCCGCAGCGGGCTTCGCCTATGTGTGCGTGCTGCTGTGCGTGTTCGTCACCGCCTTGTATACCTTTCGGCTCATCTTCATGGTCTTCCACAATCGCCATGACGTGCGTCATGGCGATTGTGGGGAAGAACATGGGCATCATCATGTGCCGCATGAATCGCCTGCCGTCGTGACAGTCCCGCTGATTTTATTGGCCATACCGTCGGTGTGCGCGGGGTGGTTGATTGGGGATGTGCTGTATGGCGATTATTTCAAAGGGGCCATCTTTGTGGCGCCCGCGCACGCGGTGCTCTCCGAAATGGGCCAGCACTATCAAGGTGTCGCGGGCATGATGACTCACGCCTTGGGTACGGCGCCCTTCTGGCTCACCGTGGCGGGGATTGGCACGGCGGTGTATTGCTATCTCCTCAATCCGGCTTTGCCCGCGCTTCTCCAGCGAAAGTTTAAATGGCTGCACACCATCCTGGATCGCAAGTATTGGTTCGACGAAGTCTATAGCTTTGTTTTCGCGGGCGGCGCGCGCGGCTTAGGTGCCTTCTTCTGGAAGATAGGCGACGTGAAGATCATCGACGGCTTCTTCGTCAACGGCGCCGCCCGCGTGGTGGGTTGGAGCGCCTCTATCATCCGGCGCTTTCAAAGCGGATTCGTTTATCACTATGCCTTCATGATGATCATCGGCGTCTTGTTGTTCCTGTCCCTGTGGTTCGCGCGAGCTTGATGCGATGACAACACCCTGGTTGAGCATCGTCGTATGGGTGCCCATCGTCTCGGGCCTGTTGGTGCTGGCGATGGCCTCGGACCGCAGGCCAGTATTGGCGCGCTGGCTCGCGCTCGCCGGTTCCCTGGCCGGATTCGTCGTGGCATTACCGTTGTGGACGCGATTCGATAGCGCCGCCCACGGCATGCAGTTCGTGGAGCGCACACTGTGGATCGAGAGCTTCAACGTTCATTACCACCTGGGCATCGACGGCATTTCCTTGCTGCTTATCCTGCTCAACACCTTCACCACCGTGCTGGTGGTGATAGCTGGCTGGCAGGTGATACAGAACAAGGTGTCGCAATACATGGCCGCCTTCCTCATCCTTTCCGGATTGATGAACGGCGTGTTCTGCGCCCTGGATGGCGTGTTGTTCTACGTGTTCTTCGAAGCCACGCTGATTCCCATGTTCATCGTCATCGGCATGTGGGGGGGGCCAAATCGCGTCTATGCCGCGGTGAAATTTTTCCTCTACACCTTGATGGGATCGCTGCTGACGCTGGTGGCGGTCATCTATCTTTACAACGAATCCGGCCACAGCTTCGATATTCTCGCCTGGCACAATCTGAAGATAGGCTTGACCGCGCAGATCCTGATTTTCATCGCCTTCTTCGTGGCCTTCGCGGTGAAGGTGCCCATGTGGCCGGTGCACACTTGGCTACCGGACGCCCACGTGGAAGCGCCCACGGGCGGGTCCGTGGTGCTGGCGGCCATCATGCTGAAGCTGGGGGGTTACGGTTTCTTGCGAATCGCGCTGCCCATCGTGCCGGATGCGAGCCGCGAACTCAGCGGCTTCATCATCGCGATCAGTTTGATTGCCGTCGTCTATATCGGCTTGGTCGCCCTGGTACAGACGGACATGAAGAAGCTCATCGCCTATTCATCCATCTCGCACATGGGTTTTGTCACGCTGGGGATTTTCATCTTCAACGCGCAAGGCGTGGAAGGCGCCGTGCTGCAAATGATTTCCCACGGGTTCATATCGGGGGCGTTATTTCTTTGCGTGGGCGTGCTCTACGACCGGCTGCATTCGCGCGAAATCTCCGACTACGGCGGCGTCGTGAACACCATGCCGGTGTTCGCGGCCTTCTTCATGTTGTTCGCCATGGCCAATGCGGGATTGCCTGGCACCAGCGGATTCGTTGGCGAGTTTCTGGTGATCATGGGAGCCATGAAAGTCAGTTTCTGGTACGCGGCGCTGGCCTCGGCCACGTTGATTTTTGGCGCGGCTTACACCCTGTGGATGTACAAGCGCGTGGTGTTCGGAGCGGTGGCCAATCCCCATGTGGCGCAGTTGAAGGACATCAACGCGCGCGAGATCCTCGTTCTCGCCTTGCTGGCGGCCGCCGTGCTGGCGATGGGCATTTATCCGCAAGCCTTTAGCGCCGTATTGCATACCTCCGTGAACGATCTGCTGGCGCACACCGCCCAATCCAAGCTATGACTCCCGAGAACTTCCTAATCGCGCTACCGGAGATTTTTCTTCTCACGATGAGTTGCGTGGTGCTCTTGCTGGATCTTTTTCTCAAGGACGAGCAGCGAGGTGTGAGTTTCGGGCTTGCCGTTCTAAGCTTGCTCGCCACCGCGGTGCTCTTCCTGGCGCAGGATGCGGGCGCGCCGCGGCACGCCCTCAATTCGATGTTCGTCTCCGACGGCATGGCCAGCGTGCTCAAGCTGTTCATCTGTTTATCGGTGGCCATGGTGCTTGTCTACTCACGCGCCTATACCAAGGAGAGAGATCTCTTCAAGGGCGAATTCTTCGTGCTTGCCATGTTCTGCGCCCTAGGCATGATGGTCATGGCATCCGGCGCGCATATGCTCACGCTGTATCTGGGCCTGGAATTGATGAGCCTGAGCCTTTACAGCATGACCGCCATGCAGCGCGATTCCGTGAAAGCGACCGAAGCGGCCATGAAGTATTTTGTCCTGGGGGCGCTCTCATCGGGCATGTTGCTCTATGGCATGTCGATGATCTATGGCGCCACGGGTTCGTTGCACATCGCCGAGATCGCCAGCAAGATCGCCCAAGGTAACGCCCATTCCACCTTGCTCGTGTTCGGGCTCGTATTCATCGTGGCGGGCTTGGGGTTCAAACTAGGTGCCGTGCCTTTCCACATGTGGGTGCCCGACGTCTATCACGGTGCCCCCACCTCGGTCACCTTGATGATTGGTTCGGCGCCCAAGCTCGCGGCCTTCGCCATCGTCATGCGCCTGCTGGTGGAGGCACTCGGCGCGAAAACCTTGGCCGTCGAATGGCAGAGCATGCTCGTCATCCTGGCCGTGCTGTCCATGGCCATCGGCAACCTCACGGCGATCGCTCAGACCAATTTGAAGCGCATGCTGGCTTACTCCACCATCTCGCACATGGGATTTTTGTTGCTGGGCGTGCTCGGCAATTCCAGCGAGGGATACGGCGCCGCCATGTTCTACGTGGTGGTCTATACGCTCACCGCCCTGGGCGGTTTCGGCATGATCTTGCTGCTCTCGCGCAAGGGATTCGAGGCGGAGGATCTGGAGGATTTCGAGGGACTCAACCGGCGCGAACCGTGGTACGCCTTCCTCATGCTGCTCATCATGTTCTCCATGGCCGGCGCGCCACCCACCGTGGGCTTCTACGCCAAGCTCTCCGTGTTGCAGGCCGTCATGAATGCGGGCATGACATGGCTGGCCGTGGTCGCGGTCCTGTTCTCGCTGGTGGGGGCTTTCTACTACCTGCGTTTGGTCAAGCTCATGTACTTCGACGAACCTAGCGAGGCCGCGCCCATACTGGCCACGGCCGACACGCGTTTCCTGCTCTCCGCCAACGGCTTGGCCATGCTGGTACTAGGTCTAGTTCCAGGCGGCCTCATGGCGCTGTGCCATCACGCCGTACAGGCCCTTCCCTAGTATTTTCATGCGGAAAAACTTCACCGAGTCCACGCTGGCGACGCGGACGGTCTATAGCGGCCGTTTGCTCACCGTTAAGGAAGATGACGTGCAGCTTCCCGATGGCACCAAGGCCAGGCGCGAGTACGTCGAACATTCCGGCGCCGTGATGATCCTACCCTTGTTCGAGGATTTCAGCGTGCTCCTGGAGCGCCAGTTCCGCTATCCCTTGCGATCGCACATGCTGGAGTTACCCGCCGGCAAGATCGAACCTGGAGAAGACACCCTCAACACCGCAAAGCGCGAACTATTGGAAGAGACCGGTTACGTAGCGGGCCAATGGAGTTTCATGAGCGCCCTCTATCCGTGCGTGGGGTACTCGAACGAAAAGACCGAACTCTTTCTCGCGCGCGACCTGCGCCATGAAGGGCATCCTGGAGAAGAGGGCGAATTCATCGAGACCGCTCGGGTTCCACTCGATGAGGCCCTTGGGATGGTTCAGCGTGCGGAGATCGGCGATCCGAAGACAATGCTCGGGCTGCTGTGGGCGGAGAAGATGAGAAGAGGGGAGTGGGAGTAGGGCGTAAGGAGGAGGAGAGGGCGGGGTGCGCGCTTACGATCCGTTTCTCGCATGCCAGGATTACGCTGGCGCTCTAGGCAAATCAACTTCAGAGATTTTATAGATGGTTCAGGTCTAAACCACGTACATACCTGCCTCGGGTAACATGATTGGATGGTTACTTGGAATACGGTAAATTCATCTGCTTTCAACGCAGCCGCCCTATTGCCTTACGATTTAAGGATAGAGGATTTTAGGCTTGCGATGCAGGATATTTACGATTTTTCTTCGACGTCAACACACATCTAACCGGAAAAGGCCTAGTGCCGCTCGATGATATGCTGAGGCCTGCGATTATGTCAGGCGTTTTGTCGGACATGTTGACGGCGAGCCTTGCTAGGCACTCACGCGTCCTGGTCGAAAACGCATACTTCAATGGGCATCCCGACTTGATCATGCGAGGCCGTTATCTGGGCAATGCAGTCAAAGCGGGAGAACATGGCGTCGAAATCAAGACAACGCGTAAGGCAGGAGGAGCTGTAGATACGCACGGTGCGCGCGATCAGTGGATGTGTGTGTTCGTCTGCGCAATCGATGCTCCGTTAGGGCAAGGGCAGGCACCGAGGCGGCGGCCTTTACGGTTTACAGAGGTGTATTTGGGCCACGTTACGACAGATGACTTCCGCAAGAATGCCAGAGGCGAGCTTGGCACTCGAACCGCGACCCTGCATTCGGAAGGAATCGCCAAGTTACGTAGATCTTGGATTTATCGGGACCTGCCAAGCCGCTTAGATTCTTAAATTAGCAAGCTTATGTATCCCGGAAACGGCGATATTGAAATAGCGGGGGTCTTTTTCGGCCCCTATGCTCTCATAGCCAATGGCCTCAGCGGCAGCCAGTGTAGAGCCAGCTCCTGCGAACGGGTCCAGAACAATCCCCCTTCCCAGTGGCAGAACGCCGCGAACGAGTTGCCGCAAGAATGCTTGAGGCTTCAAGCTCGGATGTGGCGCTAACGCACGCTCAGTGGCCCGAGTTGGGGATGATTCGATTACATCACCAAAGGGCCGGGACGCGGATACACGCCGGAATCCTCCCGTACCTCAGCGGCGCAAGTTGTCTTGCACACGCCCCTGCAAAGGTTTACGAAATACCAGCCATGGCTCCCACATGGAGCGCGGCATCACACTTACATCGGCGAACTCAATATGTGCATCCTTGGGACGATCCCCGCCGCGCATAGTCATCACCAATCTGGCAATTTCTCCGCGGCGTTCGAGGACCGCGCGTGAAAGTGCGCCAGAAACGACATAAGACAGAAGCGGATTACTCGCAACAACGACATTGGCCCCAGGCACCAAAGTCGGAAGAAGGCGCGCGGCCCAGGCCACGAAAAATTGCTCCAGTGCATCCAAGTCCGCCGTTTTTAGCACTGTGAACCTCGGGAGCGGAGAGCGCTTAGTGCCATCAAAAGATGGGGGAATTCTCCAGATCACGCCGCGTCCAGCGCGAAGTTTTTTCTGCTCAAGTTCCGAGTACTCGATTAACCCATAGGGCGGGTCGGTCACGACAGCGTGAAACGAATTTGGCGTCTGTCGCTCAAGCCAGTTCAGGCAATCTTGGTGCACAATCATGGCGTTCCCTATTCGCTCCGAACGCGTGCCAAGCTCCTTTAACCCAATTTCCTGGAGGTACTCAAGCCCGTTCAACGCGTATTGGGCACGGCCTGAGCGGGCAAATAACTCCGGAGTATTCAGCCTGAGGTACGAACGTATTGAAGAGGGTGGAACTTCGCCAATAAGCTGAGCTACTTCGCCCGCAATAATTGCCACTGATGCTCCCTTGGGTCTGGATCCTAGAACGCGGACAATTGCATCTCTTACTTCCCCGGGTCGTCTTCTCATTTCATTCTGTTTTATCAAGTAACCCGCTGGATACTAGTCTCTAAGACGTCTAGACGTCTAGACGTCAATATTTGCTTTCCAGCCAAGCGGGCGACATTCGGTTTATGAGGGATGCGAATTCTTTGAAACCATTGGCCCAGCCCGCGTAGGGCACAATAAGCGCAGCGCATCGCGCTAAATTGCGCCGCAAAATCCGCGTCGCCGGTCGGCAATTCCATGACGCAATGTAGATGATCCGGCAGCACTACCCAGCCGTGGATCTGAAACGGCTGCCGCCGCCGTATCGCGTGACCCGATTCCCGCAGCAGTTCAATATGTTCGACGAGCAGATTCTTGCCGTGCCGTAGGTTGAAGGTAAAAAATACGTTCCACCGGGATGCCAGGCGCACCGGTAGTTGGGCATAAGGGCGGTATTCTAGCGATCTGCATACGGCTCGGCGTAATGCGCTACGCTTATTGCGCCCTACGTGTTGGCCCTCAAGCAGGGGAGGGAATCGAGACCCTTGGAAGTCAGTCCGATCTTGATCGGTGCATCGGGTTTTCAGAATGCCGGCGCAGAAACTCACCAAGATGCTCAGCAGGTCTTGTTACCTGGTCTCCCGGTGTCCCATAATCTCACCCTCCCAAGGATGACTATGCATGAGCACCGTTGAGATTTACCTCGATGATGCCTACCAAACGGTGTCCAAAACGCGTGTCATCAAGGCCGATGAGCGCGGGATCCAGCTCGCTCGCACACCGTTTTACGCTCTGGGCGGGGGCCAGCCCGGCGATCGCGGATTCCTCGAAACCGAGCACGGGCGCATAGGCATCTCGAATACGATCCGGGAACGTGCGAGCGGGGAGATCATTCACATGCCTGAGGCCGGACCCGCGTTGGAGAGGCTCAAGGCGGGAGACGAAACCAGGGCCGAAATCGACTGGGATCTGCGCTACCGGCACATGCGCTGCCACACCTGCCTGCATCTGCTGTGTTCGCTGATTCCTTTTCCGGTTACCGGTGGCAGTGTGAGGGCGGATAGCGGCCGCTTGGACTTCGATATTCCCGAATCTATTCTCGATAAAGCGGCGCTCTCCGAAAAACTGCAAGCACTCATTGACCGCAATGCGCGCTTGAACTTCCAATTCCTAACTCCCGCCGAGATACGCGCCCGCCCGGAGCTTGTGCGCACGCTGCAGGTGGCGCCGCCGCTCGGAGAAGAGCTCGTGCGGCTGGTAGAGATCGATGGAATCGATATACAAGCTTGTGGGGGGAGCCATCTGCGCGCCACGGGCGAGATCGGACGCGCCTGGATCACCAAAATAGAAAAGAAGGGAAAGCTCAACCGGCGGGTGGAGATTGCGCTGATTGACGCTCCCTTGCCGGTGCAAGGGCAAACCTAAGCCGGCAGAGATGAACACTTTAGGCCAGGACTAATAAAGCGGCACTCAAGTGTCCCTCCCGTCGCGCCGAAATATCCTGGCTGGGGCGCTTTTCCATGATTCACTTGCACCCACGCTCACATGGCCAAGTGAATGTGGCTTGGATCGGTCACCAAGAGTAGCCAGGGAGAACCTATGGACGACAGCATTCACACGATCACGCCCGGCTTGGGCGCGCAGGCTAGCGGGAACTCCGCAACCCCCGAAGGCCGGTGCGGCGGCAACGCCCTCGCCCGAAGCCCGGCCCTTTCGGTTCACGGGCAAAACAAGTGAATTCTTCGGGATATGGATCGTCAACCTGTTTCTGACGATCGTCACGCTGGGGATTTACTCGGCATGGGCGAAGGCGCGCAAGAAGCGCTATCTTTACGGACACACGTGGGTGGCGGACGCGAATTTCTAATATCACGTAAATCCAATCGCCATACTCAAGAGCCGCATCATCGCGTTGTTATTATTTGGAGCCTATTCTGGAGTCGCGCATTTCATGCCCCAATTGGCGTTGTTCCTCGCGTTACTTGTGTTTGCCGCCTCGCCTTGGTTCATCGCTCGTTCGATGGCGTTCAACGCCTTCAACTCCAGTTATAGAAACATCCGGTTTCGCTTCCAGGCAGGTTATGCGGATGTATTCAAGGCGATCGGGCTCATGGGTGTTGTGCTGGCGATTTCATTCTTCGTTCCCGTGCCGGATCGTGGCCAGGATGCCGGTCCTCCCGTCTGGTTCTTCATTATTTTCGGTTTGCAGATTCTGGCTTTTCTGCTCATATATCCCTACGTCTTTGGTTCGATGAAGCGCTTACAGGTGAACCACTCTCAGTATGGGTCCAGCCCTTTTTCGGTCACGGCCGCTATCGGCAGCTTTTACAAGATTTTTTTCCTGGCCATTGGGTTGTTTATCGTTCTACTGTGCGCGGCGTTGGCGATCGGAGCGATGGCGTTTGCGTTGATGCCGAAGCAAGGCGGCGCGGGAACTATCGTTGCACTCATCCTTGGTGCCCTGTGCATTTATTTCGCCGCGTTTCCGGTAATGATTGGATTTCTCCAATCTCGTAACGCGAATCTGGTCTTCAACACGACACGCCTTGATGAGTCCGTTTCATTTTCCAGCACGCTCAAGGCGCGCAAGCTTGCCTGGTTGTACGTGACGAATCTCCTGGCGATCGTGGTTTCTTTTGGTCTCGCGATTCCCTGGGTCGTGATCCGCTCCGTTCGGTACCGCCTCGGCTGTCTTGCGCTTGTCTCGGCCGTGCCCATCGAGCAGTTTGTCTCGGGAGTGGCCGCCAATGTGGGTGCCACGGGTGAAAAACTCGGGGAATTCTTCAATATAGATCTCTCCTTGTGAGGCGAGGTTTACCAGCCGGTGCCCATGCATTCTCTTGCCGTTGATTTCTACGACGGCCTTTCGGCAAGGCGCCACGCCCCGGCGCATCGAGTTGCCGGGCGGTGCCGTGGCGGTCTGCGAGCACAATGAAGCGGTCGACGAGACATTCCAACTCTCTAGTCATGCCACGCTCGCCCACCGTCTCGAATCGCACGCGGGCTTTGTCCTGGCCGCGCTCGCTGGCATCGCCGTATCGATGGCGATCGGATACCTGTATGGGATTCCGTGGGTGGCGGGCGAGATCGCCCAACGGATTCCTGTTGGCATCGAAAAACAGCTCGCCGAGCAGAGCCTGAAGTCGCTCGACCAGGCGTTGTTCGGGCCGAGTGAGTTGCCCTCGGAGAAACAAAAAGATATTTCCGCTACTTTTTCCGCGTTGCGCCAAGAGGCTGGCTTGCCCGGAGAAGTACGGCTGGAGTACCGCGCCGGTCATTGGATCGGGGCGAACGCGCTGGCGCTTCCCGGCGGCGTGGTGATCATTACCGATGAACTGGTCGCGGCGGTGCCTGGTAAGGATGAAATCGCCGCCGTGCTTGCCCACGAGCTTGGGCATGTGCACTACCGCCACAGTCTGCGGCAGCTTCTGCAAAGCTCCATTACAGCCATGACGGCAATGGCCATTTATGGAGACGTGACGGCCATTACTGGCCTTGCCGCGTCCGTGCCGGCAATGCTTGCCCATACGGGCTACTCGCGCGCGGCCGAGCGCGAATCGGACAACTTAGCATTTGTCTTGCTCAAAAAAACGGGCCGTTCGCCGCGCGCCTTTGCATCCGCCATGGCGGCGTTGGAACAAACCAGCGGTAAGAAAAACCCAGGGTCCGGGCGGGCGAAAATCCCGGGCTACTTGTCGACCCATCCTGCAACGGATGAGCGCATCGAGGCGGCTCTAGAAAATTCCGAATAATAAACATCCCCATGCGCGCCTTGGGAAATTAACCGGTCTTAAGGAAGGCCTCGGTTCCCTTCTAGGGGAATTTTCTCCGGCGTGTTTTCCCACAGGGGCGCGGGCGTCTTGAAGTAGAACCCTTGGCCGAAGGGGGTTCCCATCGCCTTGAGGATGTCCATGACGTCCTTGGTTTCCACCCATTCCGCGATGACTTGTTTGTTCAGGCCCTCGGCGACGTCGCACAGCGCGCGCACTAAGATGCGGTTGGCTTCGTCCGTGGCCAGGTCGCGCACGAATCCGCCGTCAATCTTCAGATAATCGACGTCAAAGCGTTTCAGGTAGTAGAAGGAACTGAATCCCGCGCCGAAGTCATCGAGCGCGAAGCGGCAGCCCATGCTCTTGAGTTCTCGAATGAACTGCTCGGTCACATCCACGTCGTGCATGGCCGCCGTTTCCGTGATTTCGAATACCAACTGGCTCACGTCGGCGGAACTCGATTCCAGCATGCGATGAAACTTTCGCACCCACTGCGGATCGGAAATACTGGTGCGGGAGAGATTCACGAAGTAGCGCCATTTCGGTCCCCGGTCAGCGCATTTTCCCAGGTATTCCAGTATTCGTTGCACCACGCGCATGTCGAACTCTTGCACCAAGCCCAAGGACTCCGCGTGCTCGATGAATTGGCTGGGCAAGACGATGCCCCCTTCCTCGTCGTGGATGCGCAGCAGGATTTCGCAGTGCATGGCTCGCAAATCGGACAGCCGCACGACCGGTTGGTAGTAGAGCGATATGCGGTCATCGTCCAAGACGTGGCGCAGCTGGCTTGACCACTGCACGCGGTTTTGGGTGTGGCGCAGGCCGCGAGCATCGTGATCGTATAGGAAGTGGCGGTTACGGCCGCTATCATTCGCTTGGTACATGGCGCGATCCGCGCTGGATAGCAATGTGGCGACGTCCACGCCATGGAAGGGATAAAGGGCAATGCCGATGGAGGCCGTGACGCTCGACATGCGGTGCTGGCCGAGGGCCAGAAAGCGGTAGTGGCGCAAGGACTCGAGCACGTGATCCGCCGCGCGCACGGCCTGGCTGCGCAAGACTTCGGGAAGATGCACGGCATACTCGTCGCCGCCCAAGCGAAAGACTTGGCCGCCATGATCCTTTGCCGCCTCCTTCAACACACCACTTACTCCGGCGATGAGATGGTCGCCAGCCCGGTGGCCAAAGTTATCGTTGACGTACTTGAAGTGATCGATGTCGATGAAAAGCACGGCGCCCACGTCGCGCGACGCGAGCGCTTGTTCGAGTGTGCGTTGCAAACTCACACGGTTGGGTAAGCTCGTGAGCGCGTCGTGGGTCGCCAAATACTCGATGGTGCGCGCGGCTTCTTGTTCCGCCGTGACGTTTCTGGCCGTGCCGCGGACACCGTAAATTTGCCCGTTCTCATCACGGGTGAGGCGCGCATTGATGCCCACCCAGCGATCTGTGCCATCCGAGGAGATCACGCACGCGACGTAGTCCTTGATTTCTCCGCTTCCGAGCAGCACCGACAAAGAGCGGAGGTTGGAAAACCGGGAGGATCTGGACTCGAAATCGAAGATGCTACGGCCCAGTAACTGTTGGGCCGCGAGGCCGAAAATACTTGCCGTGGCGTTGCTCAAGTAAGTAAACCGGCCTTGCGTATCCGTGGTCCAGATCAAGTCGTGGGAAGTTTCCACCAAATCCCGGTAACGATTCTCGCTTTCGATCAGGAGTTGGGTGACTTGGCGCTTGTCTTGGAGGGCCTTCTTCTCGGAGGCGGGCTTGTCCCGCACGTTCGGCGAAGGCTGGACAGCAGCGCGGGTGAGACTCTCGATCATCTCGCTGGAATAGCGGCGGTGGCCCCCGTCCGTGCGGCGCGCGACAAGCACCCCTTGGGCGTCCCAACGCCGTAGTTTTTGTACCGGTACTCCGAGCCTGATCGAGGCGTCTCGAATGGAATATTCGGCATCCGGTGAATTTGGCCCCAGAACTTCGCTCATCCCTGGTTGTGTTGCGGGAGTTATCTTGCTCCCTTCATTGCCCGTGGCGGACACCGCCGGGATACCACGTGTTATGCCGTTTACATATTAACGGTAAAGCAAACACCATCGCCCGGTAAAGAGCGCTTTCTCATTGGCGCCGGTAGGAAACGTGGTAGACCACCCCCGCGTAATCGTCGGAAACCAGCAAAGCGCCGTCGGGCATTACCAGCACATCGACGGGACGTCCCCATACCTGCTCATTCTCCATCCAACCCGAAGCGAACACTTCGGACTTTGCGATCTTGCCCTCACGCGCTGTTGCCACGATGAGACGATAGCCGCTTTTCTTGCTGCGATTCCAAGAACCGTGCTGGGCGATGAAGATTGCGTTGTGGTATTCCTCGGGAAACATTTTCCCAGTGTAGAAGCGCAACCCGTCAGGCGCCACGTGCCCGCCTTGCTTGAGCGCTGGCGGCGTGAATTCCGAACACGCGCGGCGCTTGCCGAAATCTGGATCGGCCGTGTCGCCCTGGTGGCAATAGGGAAAGCCGAAATGCATCCCGGCCCTGGGCGCGTGATTGAGCTCGCAAGAGGGAAGATCGTCTCCCATGTGGTCGCGGCCGTGGTCGTTGAACCATAGCTCCTTGGTTCGCGGATCCCAGTCGAATCCCACGCTATTGCGCACACCGCGCGCGAACACCTCGTAACCCGAACCGTCGGGGTTGATCCTGGAGATCAGCGCATAGCGGTCCGGGTCCTCCTCGCACACGTTACAAGGCCCGCCCACCGGCACGTAGAGCTTGCCATCGGGCCCGAAGGCAATGAATTTCCAGCCATGATGACCCTCGCGCGGGAAACGATCGGTGACCAGCACGGGCTTAGGCGGCATGTCCAGCAGGGAATCGATCCGGTCATAGCGCAGAATGCGGTCGATATCGGCGACGTAGAGGCTGCCATCGCGGTAGGCCACGCCGTTCGGTGAGTTGAGGACGCTGGCGATGGTGAGCACCTTGTTCCCCGCGGCGGAAGGAACCACGGCGTACACCTTACCCACGCGCTGCGTGCCCACGAACACCACCCCATTGGCTCCCAGAGCCATGGAACGGGCGCCAGGAACCTCGGCATAGACGCTGATTTCGAATCCCGGTGGCAGCTTGATTCTGTTTAGAGGCAGGTTTTTGGTCCAGCCCGCCACCGGGAGAGTCATCAGCGCCAGGGCTAACAAGCGGAGAAGCGATATGTGCGTCATGCGGAATGTCCTTTCATGGCGGGCCTTGAATTTGGCGGGTTCGGCCCCAAATCCGCGAAGGTCTACCGTAGGGAGAGAAAACGATGAGCGAAACACAAGAAAAGCTAGGTTTCCAAGCCGAGGTCAAGCAACTCCTCAATTTAATGATTCACTCCTTGTACAACAACAAGGAGATTTTCCTGCGCGAACTGGTATCCAACGCCTCGGACGCCTGCGATAAGCTCAGGTTCGAAGCACTTGGCAATGCGGCGCTTCTGGAAAACGATACCGAACTGAAGATCCGCGTCAGTTACGACAAGGCCGCGCATACCGTTACTGTATCCGACAACGGCATTGGCATGTCGCGTGAGGAAGTGATCCAAAACATTGGGACCATCGCCAAGTCTGGTACCCGGGAGTTCTTCCAGAAACTCACGGGCGACCAAGCCAAGGACACCCATTTGATCGGCCAATTCGGAGTGGGGTTCTACTCCTCCTTTATCGTGGCCGGTAAGGTTACGCTTACCACGCGCCGGGCGGGCGCGGAGGCGAACCAAGCCGTGCGCTGGGAAAGCGATGGCCAGGGAGAGTACGTCCTCGAAAACGTGACGAAAGACAGCCGTGGCACGCAGGTCACGCTGCATCTCAAGGAGGGCGAGCACGATCTGGCCGATAGCTACCGCCTGCGCTCCATCCTCAAGAAATACTCCGACCACATCACCATTCCCATTCTCATGAAGAAGGAGAAATGGAACGAGGAGACAAAGCAGAACGAAGTGACCGAGGAGGACGAGCAGGCCAACCAAGCCGCCGCCATCTGGACGCGGCCGAAATCCGAAGTCACCGAGGAGCAGTACGCGGAATTCTACAAACACGTCTCCCACGATTTAGAAGCGCCGCTGGCGCACTTGCATGCCAAGGTCGAAGGCAAACAGGAATACACCCAGCTTCTTTTCATCCCCGCGCGCGCGCCTTTCGATATGTGGGACCGCGACCGCCGCCACGGGATCAAGCTCTACGTGCGCCGCGTCTTCATCATGGACGATGCCGAGCAGTTGATGCCCGCCTACCTGCGTTTTGTCCGTGGCGTGATCGATTCCAATGACCTTCCGCTCAACGTGTCGCGCGAGATATTGCAGGAGTCGAAGGTGGCCGAATCCATTCGTGGAGGGTCCGTGAAGAAGGTGCTCGGCCTGCTGGAGGATCTGGCGGAAAACGACAAGGAAAAGTACGCCAAGTTCTGGAAGGAGTTCGGCCGGGTTTTCAAGGAAGGCCTAGGAGAGGAATGGGGCAACAAGGAGCGCATTTCTAAGTTGTGCCGCTTTAGCTCGACCCACACCGACAGCGAGTATCAGACGACCTCCTTGGCCGATTACGTGGGCCGCATGAAGGAAGGCCAGGAGATGATTTATTACATCACCGCCGATACCTTCGCGGCCGCCAAGAACAGCCCTCACCTGGAGATATTCCGCAAGAAGGGTTTGGAAGTGTTGCTCCTGAGCGATCGCGTGGACGAATGGGTGATCTCCAATCTGGCGGAATTCGGCGGGAAGAAAATTCAGTCCGTCGCCAAGGGCGATCTCGATCTCGGGAAACTCGCGGACGAGCAAGAGAAAAAAGAACAGGAGAAAGACGCCACCGACTATAAGGATCTCACCGAAAAGATCAAAGGCGTCCTGGGCGAAAGCGTCAAGGAAGTGCGAGTCACCCACCGCCTCACCGATTCCCCCGCCTGCCTGGTGTCGGACCAATTTGGCATGAGCACGAACCTGGAGCGCATGCTCAAAGCCGCGGGCCAAAAAGTGCCCGGCAGTAAACCGATCCTGGAGATCAATCCCAAGCATCCGGTGGTGCAAGGGCTCAAGTATGAATCCGACGAGAGCCGCTTTACCGACTGGAGTCATATTCTCTTCGATCAAGCGCTTTTGGCCGAAGGTGGGCAATTGGAGGATCCCGGGACTTTCGTGAAACGCCTTAACGGATTGATGCTGGCCTTGGCCGGAACGGGGTCTCGGATATGGACGCCGAATAGCTGACCTGAAGGGTTGGGGTCCAAATGGCACTTACTTAAGCTTTGTGGGTCGGCGATGATTGCGAGCGCGCTTTGGGAAGAGCGCACGATTTGGGTCGTGCGTGCTTATCTGTATATCCTCACTCATAGCTTTATTCGATGTTGTTAGCCGTGGGCAGCCCGGCGTCTGGTCACTTTTTCTTGCGTGCCCAAGAAAAAGTAACCAAAAAGAATGGCACCCTGATGCCGCTTTTCTCCTGCGCTGCCTGCCGGACTCGCGGCGCCTGCGGAACTAGTCCGCGCGAGAAGCATGCGCGGCCGTAGAACAGTCCTCGGCGAAACCCCGCGAGCCCGCCGAGCTGCTCGGCGCGGCATAAGGGGGGAAAAGCAAACCAGCGGTTTGCCATGGGTGTGGGTATTCGGTTCTACGCTTATGGGGTTTTAAGGTTGTGGGTTTGGCTTTGGCTGTTGA
>SHXO01000032.1 GCA_009693245.1 Betaproteobacteria bacterium
CCGCTGGCGAACTGCTGGGCGTAGTCCTCGATCTGCTCCAGCAGAATGGGCGCCAGGTTCACCACCGCCTTGATTCGCGGGTGGTGCTCCAGATGCCACGCCATATCGGTGTAATCCTTGATGCCGTGCAGATAGACCCAGGGCCGCACGAACTCGGCCGTGGCGTGATGGCGGAAGTCCGGCTGGTGCATGTGCCAGAGGAAAATGAGGTCCAGGTTCGGAGCGCTCATGGCCTCACCGCAGCACCAACACCTTCTGTCCCAGCATGGCGGGAGTGATGAGGGTTACGCCTTTTTCGGTGACGTGGAATCGCTTGGCGTCTTGTCCTGGGGCGAAGCCCGCGGTGAATCCCTCGGGCAAGACGCAGCGCTTGTCCACCACGCAACGGCGCAGCTTGACGTGGCGATGGATCTCCACGTCCGGGAGGATGACCGAGTCCTCGATGTCGCAGTAGCTGTGCACGTGTACGTTGGAGAATAGCAGCGAGCGCCGTACGACGGATCCGCTGATGATGCATCCTCCCGAGACGCTAGAGTCCACAGCCATCCCGCGCCGGCCATCGTCGTCGAACACGAACTTCGCGGGCGGCAGCTGCTCCTGGAAAGTCCAAATGGGCCAATCTTGATCATAGAGATTGAGGACCGGAGTGACATGGGTTAGATCAAGGTTCCCTTCCCAATACGCATCGACCGTGCCCACGTCCCGCCAATAGGGCAATCCATGGTTCACACCCACGCCGCTGTCCTGGAAGCGATGGGCCACTACACGGTGGCGCGGTACCAGGTATGGGATCAAGTCCTTGCCGAAATCGTGGCTGGAGTGCTTGTCCGCGGCGTCGCGCACCAGTTGCTCATAGAGAAAATTGGCGTTGAATACGTAAATTCCCATGCTGGCCAAGGCCACGTCCGTGCGTCCTGGGATGGGCGCGGGATGCGCCGGTTTCTCCTCGAAGGTGCGAATGCGCCAGTCCTCGTCCACGCCCATCACGCCGAAGGATTTGGCGTCCTCCAACGGGGCTTCGATGCAGGCGACCGTCATATCGGCGTGCTTGGATACGTGGAGGGCCAGCATGCGCCCGTAGTCCATCTTGTAGACGTGATCGCCGGCCAGGATCAGCACGTAAGCCGGGTCGTTGGCCTTCAGGATGTCCAGATTCTGGTACACGGCGTCGGCCGTTCCCTGGTACCAATCGTCCTGCACGCGCTGCGAAGCGGGCAGCAAGTCGATGAATTCCTTCATGCGCCCGTCCATGAAGCTCCAGCCGCGCTGGATGTGCCTGATCAGGCTGTGGGACTTGTACTGGGTCGCCACCCCTATCCTGCGGATACCCGAGTTGACGCAATTGGACAGCGGAAAGTCGATGATTCTGAACTTGCCGCCGAAGGGTACCGCTGGTTTTGCCCGCCAGTCGGTCAGCTGCTTCAACCGGCTCCCGCGCCCGCCCGCGAGGATCAAGGCGTAAGTGCTCTTGGTGAGGACGCTGACGAAGCGGACATCGGGTTCGGAAGGGCTCGAAATAGCTTGATTGGGGTCCATGGTCAGGGTCTCGGTCGGCGGCGGATATCAGGCCTCATGGGCGCATCTTTCTTCGCAAACAGGTAGGCAATCGAAAATTTAGGAGATTTTAGGGGGTGAGTTTTCTATAATGCTCGTTTGGTCCGTTCTTTTCTAACTTCGCTGCCTAACTATTTGCCGGCGCTGGGCCCAACCCAATACCCAATCTAAACCCATCACGCCCCGCACAAACCCCGCGCGCAAGCGCGCCCGGTGCCGAAATAATGATTAACCCAACTCTCACCGGCTCCCACTCCCAGCTTCTTAGCGCCCTATTGAGCGCCCGGCTGCATGACCCCTACGCCTACCTGGGTCCGCACCCGGAGGCTCATGGCTGGACGGTGCGTATCTTCAACCCCCACGCCCAGGAGTGCTGGCTGCATTTGACCCACGGCATCGCGCGCGCCGAACGAGTCCATCCTAGCGGGCTATTCGCATGGCATGGGGAGCAAGCGCCGCCCAAGCTCTATCGTATCGGATTCACGGAAGGATCGGGGGTCCGCGAAACCCACGATCCCTACGCTTTCCCGCCCCGCCTGCCCGGAAACGACCTGCATCTTTTCAACGAAGGCCGGTTGCTCCAAGCCTACCGAACCCTGGGCGCCCATGTAGAAGAACGCGACGGTGTACGAGGAACGCGCTTCGCCTGCTGGGCCCCCAACGCCGAGCGTGTAAGCGTGGTGGGGGACTTCAACCTCTGGGATGGCCGCGTGCATGGCATGGGCGTGCACGGCGCAAGTGGCGTATGGGAGATCTTCATTCCGGGCTTGAGCGGCGGAGAACTGTACCGATTCGAGTTGCGCAACCGCGCCACCGGCGAGGTGCTGAAGAAATCCGACCCCTACGCCCAGGAATACGAGCGGCGGCCCAACACCGCGAGCCGCGTTCGCCCGCCTAGCGTCCACATATGGAACGATGCTTCGTGGCTGGAAAAGCGTGCCGAGCTCGATTGGTTACATGCGCCCTGCAACATTTACGAAGTGCATCTGGGCTCCTGGAAGCGCCATCCCGATGGCCGCTTCTACTCCTACCGGGAGTTGGAGGCGGACTTGGTGCCATACGTCGCGCGCATGGGTTACACCCACGTGGAGTTCATGCCCCTGACCGAACATCCCCTGGACGAATCCTGGGGATACCAAACCACGGGGTATTTCGCCGCCACCAGCCGTTACGGCAACCCCGATGATCTCAAGGCCTTGATCGATGCCTTCCACCAAGCGGGGATAGGGGTCATCATGGATTGGGTGCCGGCGCATTTTCCCACCGACGACTGGGCGCTGGCGCGCTTCGACGGGACTGCCCTCTACGAGCATGAAGATCCCCGCCGTGGCATGCACCGCGATTGGGGGACGCACATCTTCAATTACGGGCGCAACGAAGTGCGCAGCTTACTGCTCTCCAGCGCGCACTATTGGCTCCGCGAATTTCACGCCGACGGCCTGCGCGTGGATGCCGTGGCTTCCATGCTCTATCTGGATTACTCGCGCCAACCCGGCGACTGGCTGCCCAACCGCCATGGCGGCCGCGAAAATATCGAGGCCATCGAACTCCTGCGCCAGCTCAACGTGATGGTGCACGAGGAGTTTCCAGGGGCACTGACCATCGCGGAAGAATCCACCGCGTGGCCCATGGTATCGCGCCCCACTTACGTCGGTGGTCTGGGTTTCTCCATGAAATGGAACATGGGCTGGATGAACGACACGCTTGCCTATTTCAAACTCGATCCCATCTACCGGCGCTGCCACCACAACCAGCTTACCTTTGGCCAGGTCTACGCCTACACGGAGAATTTTCTGCTCCCCTTGTCACATGATGAAGTGGTGCACGGAAAGGGTTCGCTCATCAGCAAGATGCGCGGAGACACCTGGCAACAGTTCGCCCATGTGCGTTTGTTGCTCGCCTCGCAATGCGCCGCGCCTGGCAAGAAACTCAACTTCATGGGAAACGAACTCGCCCAAGGCCGCGAGTGGCGCGAGAGCTGGGAACTGGAATGGGGGCAGCTCGGGGTACGCTGGCACCAAGGCGTGCAAGACTTGGCGAGGGATCTCAACCATCTCTACCGTGGCAAGAAGGCCTTACACGACCAGGACTTCGAGCAAGACGGTTTCGAGTGGATCGATTGCCACGACGCCGATCATTCCACGCTGTGCTTCATCCGGCGCGCCCGCGACGGTTCGTTGGTCGTGGTAGTGCTCAATCACACCCCTGTCCCGCGCCAGAACTACCGCATCGGATTACCGAAGAGCGGCAACTACCGGGAAATTTTCAACAGCGACTCTCACTACTACCGCGGCTCCAACACCGGCAACGCGGGTGTCATCCGCGCCGAGCCCTTACCTTGGATGGGCCAGCCGCATTCGGCCGCCATTACTCTGCCGCCCCTGGCCGGCATTTTTCTCGAACCTGAAGACTTATGATTCCCTCAGCTCACGACAAACTCAGCGTACTTTTCGTTACCTCCGAGGTGGCCCCTCTCATCAAGACCGGCGGCTTGGCCGACGTGAGCGCCTCGCTTCCCGTGGCACTCATGCACTCCGGCGCCGATATTCGCGTGTTGGTACCGGGCTACCCCTCCGTCATCGAAGGGATAAAATCGAAGGGGCGATTGACATCGTTTCCTTCCATCGGCGAGTTGCCCCAGTGCCAGTTGCTCGCGGGCAAGCTGCCAAATGGCGTCCCGGCACTCATCGTCGATAGCACGTTGTTCAACCGCCCTGGTGGCCCCTACAACGACGCCAACGGCAAGGATTGGCCGGACAATGATCTGCGCTTCGGTTTGCTCTCCTACCTTGGCGCGGTGCTCTCGAGCAGCGCCTCGCCCATCTCGTGGCGGCCCAAGGTCGTGCACTGCAACGATTGGCAATCGGGATTAACGCCGGCCTATCTGCAATTCATTCCAGGTGAGAAGGCGCGCACCGTCATGACCATCCATAACCTCGCCTACCAAGGCATCTTCCCGCCGGTGGCCGTTAGCCGCCTGGGGTTACCACCCTCTTGCTTCAATCCTGAAGGGGTGGAGTACTACGGCAACATGTCCTTCCTCAAGGCGGGGCTGCAATACGCCGCGCGCATCACCACGGTGAGCCCGGCTTACGCGAAGGAGATTCAGGAGGAAGAGTTGGGCTTTGGCATGCAAGGGCTGCTGCGCCATCGCAGCCACCTCATCACCGGCATATTGAATGGCATCGACACGGATGCCTGGGACCCGGAGGGCGACCCTTACATCGAACGCTATTTCAACGCCGCGCGACTGCCCGCCAAGCTGGATAACAAGCGCGCCCTACAAAAGCGCATGGGCCTCGCCGCCGAAGACGAAATGCCCATCATCGGGGTGATCAGCCGCCTCACCTACCAGAAGGGGACGGACGTGTTCCTTTCGGTGGCCGAGGAATTGGCCGCCTCCCCCGCCCAACTCGCCATTCTGGGTAGCGGCGATACGGGGATGCAAGACGCGTTGCAAGACCTGGCACGAGCGCATCCTGGCCGCATTGCCGTGCAGATCGGTTACGACGAAGGGCTCTCCCATCAGATCGAAGCCGGCGCGGACTTATTTCTAATGCCCTCGCGCTTCGAGCCTTGCGGCTTGAACCAGATGTACAGCCAGCGCTACGGCACCGTGCCCGTGGTCAATGCCACGGGGGGCCTGAAGGATTCCGTGGTGGATGCGGTGCCCGAGACCATGAGCGATAAGACGGCCACCGGATTCTTTTTCAATGGCGTGACCCGCGAGGCGCTCATCGCCGCCACCAAGCGCGCGCTCACCACCTACAAGAACAAGAAGGCGTGGCGCCAGATTCAAAAGGCGGGGATGGTGAAGGACTTCAGTTGGGAAGCCAGCGCCGCCAGCTATATCGATCTGTACCGCCAATTGGCGGGCTAGATCCCCTGCCCCTGATAGAATCCGAAGACCTGGGTGGGGGAAAGCCCAGTTTATCGCTGTCACGCACGGAGAATTGTCATGATCGGAGATCGCATCGAAGTAAACATCGCAGGCGGGCTGGATATTCCTTTACCTCGCATGGTGCATGTACGCCAGAAATTCAAGATGACCAAGCTCGACAGCGTGAGCAAGACCGTGGCCGAGCAATTCAAGCGCGCGGATGTGCGCGCCAAGGTCAAGCCCGGCATGAGCATCGCCGTGGGCGTGGGCAGCCGGGGCGTGAACAACATCGCGGAAAGCACCAAGGCCGTCGTCGCCGAATTGATAGCCCTGGGCGCCAAACCCTTCATCTTCCCCGCCATGGGAAGCCACGGTGGCGCGACACCGGAAGGCCAGCGCGAAGTGCTGGAAGGCTACGGCGTCACCGAGAAGTTCGTGGGCTGCCCGCTTCACTGCCAAATGGACGTGACTGAAATCGGCAAGCTGGCCAGCGGCATGCCCATATACATGGACAAACTCGCCGCCGCGGCCGATGGCGTGGTGGTCATTCCGCGCATCAAACCCCATACGAATTTCCGAGCACCCATCGAATCGGGCATCGTCAAAATGCTCACCATCGGCATGGGCAAGATCATCGGCGCGACGGAATTGCACACCCAGGGCATGGACAGGTTCGGCGAATTGCTGCCCGAGGCCGCCAGGCTCATCATGGCCAAGAAGAACATTCTGTTCGGCGTGGCCATGGTGGAAAACGCGGCCGATGAAACCGCCATCATCGAAATCGTAACTTCCGAGCAGATTTTCGAGCGCGAGCCCGTGCTGCAAGCCAAGGCCAAGGAGTTCATGCCGTGCCTGCAGTTCGACGAAATCGACGTGCTGGTCGTGGAGAAAATCGGCAAGAACATTTCCGGTTCCGGCATGGACCCCAACATCACCGGGCGCAATTGCCGCTTCGTCGAATGGAACATGAAGCCGAACGTGAAGAAGATCGCGGTGCTGGGTCTGACCCCTGAAACCCACGGCAACGCCACGGGCTTGGGCGCTGCCGATGTCATCACCATGCGCTTGTACAAAGACATCGATATCGCCAAGACCTACGCCAATATCATTACTTCCACCTATCTTGATGGTGGTTGCATCCCCATGATAATGAACACCGACGCGGACGCGATCAGCCTTGCCGTGAAGACCGTGGTCAGGGTGGAGCCGAAGGACTGCAAGATCGTACGCATCCCTAACACCTTGCAGGTGGTGGACATTCATGTGTCCGAGGCCATGCTCCCCTACATTCGCCAGCATCCGGAACAATTCGAGATCATCGGCGAACCCGAACCCATGAAGTTCGACGCCAAGGGTACGCTCTACCCCATGCTGGGCAGGCTGCACGAGACCGCGCACGCTTGATATCACGTAACAGGGGCGTGTAACGGCGGGAGTTTCACGTGCATCTGCATCTGGACGTGATCGGTGGCATCGCGGGCGATATGTTCGCCGCGGCGCTCACCGATGCGTTTCCCCATCTTCGCGCCGGCATGCTGGACGCTGTGCGAGCCGCGGGCTTACCCGCGGAGATCGGTTGCGGTTTCGAGGCGCACAACGACGGCGTGCTGAGCGGTTCGCGTTTCACGGTGGCGGTCCCGAAGCGCATGATCGGAGATATTTCGCGGGCGCACACGCTCTTCGCCGAAATCAAGTCTCGTATCCATGCCGCGCCCATCGGTGCGCAAGTGAAGGAACGCGCCACCGATATTTTTCGGCGGCTCGCGGAAGTGGAAGCGAATATCCACGGCACCACCGTGGACGAAGTGGGTTTCCACGAGTTAGGCGGATGGGATTCGGTGGCGGACATGGTGGGCGCTGCCTATCTCATCAGCGAGCTGAAAATACAAAGCTGCACGGTGAGCAAACTGCCTCTGGGATCGGGCCGGGTGAAAACGTCCCATGGCCCTTTGCCCGTGCCCGTGCCCGCCGTGGCGCGGCTGCTGGAGGGGTTCGGCTTCATCGACGATGGCATCCCCGGCGAGCGCATCACGCCCACGGGCGCTGCCATCTTGCGCCACCTCGGCGCGCGCCAGGACACGCGCAAGAGCGGACGCCTAAGCCACACGGGTTACGGCTTTGGCACCAAGCGCTTTCCCGGCATCAGCAATGTCTTGCGCGTTCTCGTGCTGGAGGAAACCGGCTCCGGCCAACCGGACCAGATCGCGCGCATCACCTTCGAGGTGGATGATCAAACCCCCGAGGATCTCGCCATCGGCCTGGATCGCATCCGGGAGGTGCCCGGTGTCGTGGACGTCATTCAACTCGCGGCCTTCGGAAAGAAAGGCCGCATGAGCGTGCAGGTGCAAGTCCTGGCTCAACCCTCCTATCTAGATGCGGTGTGCGAGGCCTGTTTGAAGGAAACCACCACGCTGGGCGTGCGCCACGAAATTCTTCAGCGCACCACGCTTTCTCGTAGTCAAACCACCGTGGAGGCCGGGGGTAATAGTTTGCGAGTAAAACTCGCCGAGCGGCCGCAGGGAACGACAGCCAAGACCGAAAGCGACGATGTACGCAAAGCCGCGGGCAATCGCGCCGAACGCGATTCGATTCGGAAAGTGGCCTCCTTGCGCGCGCTCAGCCGGGGCAGCTAATGAACGCACCGCTGCTGCCCGGTACCATGGCCGCGAGCACTGAACGCTTGGGCACCACGCTGCGCTCCATGGGCAAGGTCGCTGTCGCCGTGAGCGGCGGCGTGGACAGCTTGACGCTCGCCACCTTCGCTCACCGCCTGCTAGGCGGAACCGTCACCATGTATCACGCCGTTTCGCCCGCCGTGCCGCCCGCGGCCACGCAGCGCACGCGCGCCATAGCGCAACAAGAAGGATGGCAACTCGAGGTGATGGATGCTGGCGAATTCGGCAGCGAAGATTATTTACGCAATCCCTCCAACCGCTGCTACTTCTGCAAGACCAATCTTTACGCCAGCGTTACGCGCCATACCCAGGGCCAGGTCGTGTCTGGCACCAACATGGACGACCTGGGCGACTACCGCCCAGGGCTAAGCGCCGCGAAGGAGCACTCGGTACGTCATCCCTTCGTGGAAGCTGGCATGAGCAAGCAGGCTGTGCGAGCCTTGGCGCGCGAGCTGGGCATGCCGGAGATCGCGGACTTGCCATCGTCGCCTTGCCTATCGAGCCGGGTGGAAACCGGCATCGCCATCGATCCCGCCATCTTGCGTGCCATCGATGCCGTGGAAGAAAACTTGCGCGCCGCACTACCTGGCCTGGGCCTTCCTTCCAAGAACGTGCGGTGCCGCTACCGCTTGCGCGGTGTCGTGATCGAATTGGACGAAGCCGTGCTTGCGCAACTTGGCGCGGCACAGCGCGCAAGCTTGAGCGAGTGGGTGAGCAAGGCCTTCTCCGCGTGCGCCCCGGGCGCCGTGGTGCTATTTGAGCCTTACCGCTTGGGTAGCGCGTTCTTGCACCCGGTCAAATTGGTGCGCTGACCGTGTCCGCCGAAAAAGACATCAAGCTCGATTTTGGCCGCGGCGAGCGCATCGGATTGGACGAAGCCATCTTTTGCTCCGGTAAATCCGTGGTCCAGATCGGCAGCATCCTCGACGAAGCCGTGGCGAAGCGCGCGCCGCTCCTATTCACGAGGCTCAGCGAATCGCAGCACCTGTCCTTGGCGGAAAAACACCGCGAAGCCTTGGACTTCGATCCTATTTCGCGCACCGCCATCCTAGGTTCGCCCCATCCTGGCCGGGCGGGCGCGCAAGTCGTGGTGCTCACCGCTGGCACCTCCGACGTGCCCGTAAGCCGGGAAGCCGCCCGCACCTTGTATTACTACGGCGTCCCGGTTAAGGAAATTTCCGACGTCGGCGTCGCCGGATTATGGCGATTGCTCGAAAGAGTGGAAGACCTGAAGCGCGCGCCCGTGGTGATCGTCGTGGCCGGCATGGACGCAGCACTCCCCACCGTGGTGGGCGGGCTCACGCCTTCCGTCATCATAGGCGTCCCGACGTCCGTGGGGTATGGCGTCGCAACCGGCGGGGAAACCGCGTTACGTGCCATGCTGGCGAGTTGCACGGCGGGTTTGATGGTCATGAACATCGATAACGGTTACGGCGCCGCCTGCGCGGCGCTACGCGTACTACGCGCCATCGACGGGCGCGCTTAACTTCTTTTCCAGCACGAGGAGAATTCCATGGCAATTTATGAACTGCGCACCTACACCTTGCAGGTTGGAAAAATGGGCGAGGCAGTCAAGCTATACACCGAGTTCGGCTACCCGGCACTCAAGAAAGGCGGCCACGACAAAAAGCTAGTGGGCTACTTTCAAGCCGACACCGGAACCATTAACCAACTGCTGCATTTCTGGAAATTCGATGACGATGCCGACCGGCGCGCGCACTGGGCCTCGGTATTCGCCAACTCGGATTTCATGGAAGGCTTCGCCGCGAAATTCCGCCCGCTGGTGATGACGCAGGAAGTGAAGCTGCTCACGGCGGCGCCGTGGGGACCGCATCCGTAGTCCTGGCGAATGCGGGGGGCTGGCTCGTCACGAACTTCACCCGGCCACCCATGGGGCGAGTACACGTGGCAGTGTCCGCGAAGCAGCGGGATTTGGCTTACTCTGCCGGTCATCCGCCGGAGACAAGCCCATGACAAAGAGAAAAACCCCCGAAGAACTGCGTAGCCACCGCTGGTACGGCGCCAAGGACATGCGCTCCTTCGGCCACCGTTCGCGCACACTGCAAATGGGTTACTCGCGCGAGGATTACGCGGGTAAGCCCGTCATCGGGGTCATCAACACCTGGAGCGAGATCAACCCTTGCCACACGCACTTTCCGGCAACGCGCGGAGGAGGTGAAGCGAGGTGTGCGGCAGGCGGGAGGATTTCCGGTGGAGATGCCGGCCATATCGCTGTCCGAGCCCTTTCAAAAACCCAGCACCATGATGTACCGCAATTTGCTCGCGCTTGAGACGGAGGAATTGCTGCGTTCCTATCCCATGGATGGCGCGGTGCTCATGGGCGGATGCGACAAGACCACACCGGCCTTGATCATGGGTGCGCTCTCCATGAATTTGCCCATTATCTTCGTGCCCGCCGGGCCCATGCTGCGCGGCAATTGGCGCGGTAACACGCTGGGCAGCGGCAGCGATACCTGGAAGTATTGGGCGGAGCTGCGCGCGGGCAACATCGACGAGGAAGCGTGGTCGGAAATTGAAGAAGGCATCGCGCGCTCCGCCGGGTATTGCATGACCATGGGCACCGCCTCGACCATGACCAGCCTCGCGGAGACCTTGGGCTTGAGCCTGCCTGGAGCCGCCTCGATCCCGGCCGTGGATGCGGGGCATTCGCGCATGGCGGAAGCATCCGGCCGGCGCGTCGTGGAGATGGTGTGGGAGGATCTCACGCCCCGCGAGATGCTAACGAGCGCTTCCTTCGATAACGCCATCGCCGTGCTGATGGCCTTGGGCGGATCCACCAACGCCATCATCCACCTGGTGGCCATGGCGCGGCGCGCGGGCATCGAGCTTACCCTGGACCGTTTCGATGAAATCTCGCGCGAGGTGCCACTGCTCGCCAACGTGCGCCCTTCCGGCAGCAAGTATTTGATGGAGGATTTCTACTACGCTGGCGGCTTGCGCGCCCTGCTTGCCGAGATGAAGGATCTGCTCGATCTGAACCAGCGCACGCTTAACGGCAAGACCCTGGGCGAGAATATCGCCGGTGCCAAGAGCCACAACACGGAAGTCATCGCGCCGCTCAAGCAGCCAGTGAAATCCACGGGCGGATTGGCGGTGCTGCGGGGTAATCTCGCGCCCAATGGCGCCGTGATCAAGCCCACGGCCATGGAAGCGCATTTGTGGAAGCACACCGGCAAGGCCGTCGTATTCGCGGACTACAACGACATGGCCGCGCGCATCGATGATGAATGCCTGGACGTTGACGCGAATTCAGTGCTCGTCCTAAAGCATGGCGGTCCCTTGGGCGGACCGGGCATGCCGGAGTGGGGCCAGCTTCCGATCCCGAAGAAACTTCTCAAACAAGGCGTGCGCGACATGGTGCGTATCTCGGATGCGCGTATGAGCGGCACAAGTTACGGTGCGTGCGTGCTTCATGTTTCGCCAGAGAGCTGGATTGGCGGCCCGCTGGCGTTGGTGAAGGACGGTGATCTGATCGAACTCGATGTTCCCGCGCGCAAGCTAGAACTCAAGGTGAGCGCTGAAGAGCTAGTGCGGCGGCGCGCGGCCTGGGTCGCGCCCAAGCCGAAATACAAACGAGGCTACGGCGCACTATTCTCCGAGCACATCACGCAGGCGGAAGACGGCTGCGACTTTAGGATTCTCGAAGGCGGCGAACCCACGCAGGATCCGGAGATTCACTAAGTTTCCTCGTGCCAAGAGAACCCGTCGCGAGCCAGCAGCGAGCTTGATGCGGCCGGGCCCCAGGTGCCCGCCGCATAGGTCTTCGGACGGTCGCCTTGTGTATCCCAGCCGTGCATGATGGGCTCGATCCAGCGCCAGGCGGCATCCAGTTCATCGCGGCGCATGAACAACGTGAGCTTGCCGCGGATGACATCCATGATGAGGCGCTCATAGGCATCCCACTGCCGCATCTCGAAGCTCTGCTCGAAATCCAGATTGAGATGGACGGGACGCACGCGCATGTCCTCACCTGGCACCTTGGCCATCAAATACAGCTTCAAACCCTGCTCGGGTTGTAGCTGAATCACCAAGCGATTGCTGTGACTTCCGCGTACGGCCGAGGGAAGAATGGCGTGCGGCACTTAGTGGAAGTTCACCACGATTTCGGCCATGCGTTCTTGCATGCGCTTGTCCGTGCGCAGATAGAAAGGCACGCTGGCCCAACGCCAGGTGGCAAGCTCCGCCTTGATGGCGACGAAGGTTTCGGTGAGACTGTCCTTGGGAATGCCCGCTTCTTCGTGGAAGCTGACCACGGGCTTGCCGTTGATGGCGCCCCCGCGGTACTGGACGCGTACGGTGCGCTCGGCGACATCCTGGGGTGTCATGGGCTTCAAGGCACGCAACACCTTGAGCTTCTCGTCGCGAACGGCATCGGCGTCGATGCTCGACGGTGGCTCCATGGCGAGAATACAGAGCAACTGCAGCAAGTGGTTTTGCACCATGTCACGCAGGGCACCGGTGCGATCGTAGAACTCCCCCCGGCCTTCCACGCCGACTTCTTCGGCGATGGTGATTTGCACATCACGGATGGAGCCACGATTCCATAAGGGCTCGAACAAGGTGTTACCGAAGCGCAGAGCGATCAAATTCTGAACCGTCTCCTTGCCCAGGTAGTGGTCGATGCGAAAAATCTGGTCTTCCGCGAAGATGGCCCCGACTTGTTCGTTTATTTTTTGCGCGGAGGCCAGATCGCGCCCCAGAGGTTTCTCCAGCACGACGCGAGTCTTGGGAGTAACCAGATTCGCATGGGCAAGGTGGGTACAAATGGTGACGAAAAGATCGGGCACGGTAGCAAGGTAGAACACTCGCACGCTGTCAGCGGAATCCTTAAGCGTATCTTTGAGCGCTTGGTAACCCTCCGCATCCGTGCCATCCACCTTCACATAGAAGATATGGGTGGCGAAGGCCTGCCAGGTCATGTCCTCGAAATCATCCGCTGGAATGAACTTCTTGCAACTTTCGAGAACTTTCTGCAGGTATTGTTCGCGCGTTAAATTCTGCCGCGCGGCGGCGATAATCCGAGCATGGGCCATGTCGCGCCCGCCACGATGCCGGTAGTACAACCCAGGCATGAGCTTACGCATGGCCAGATCGCCCGTGCCGCCGAAGAGGATCAGATCGAAAGCTTGTTCTTCCATTTGTCTTCCAGTGTTTGCTGACCGACCCCCAGTTTTGGCCGGGGTCACTGTGCATCTTCGGCGCTTCGCCATCAATCATTAGCATCCGGTGCCGATATTCCAGTGACATCCCTTAGTCTTACTAGCAGTGGAGCAGCCTTGAACCTCAATCCAGTACTCAACAGCGTAGCCGCCCACATTCGCGAGCGTAGCAAGCTTACACGCTCCGCCTATCTCAGTCGCATGAAAGCGGCCCGTGAAAAAGGGCCGCTGCGAAAAGGTTTGTCGTGCACGAACTTGGCCCATGCCTTCGCGGCCTCCAGCGACTCGGACAAGCTCATCATCAAGGAGGTTCGCAAACCCAACATCGGGATCGTGTATTCCTACAACGATATGCTATCGGCTCATCAGCCGCTGGAGCGCTTTCCCGAGATTATCAAGCGCGCCGCGCGCGAGGCCGATGCCGTGGCGCAGTTCGCCGGCGGGGTTCCGGCCATGTGCGATGGGGTCACGCAAGGCCAGCCGTGGATGGAGTTGTCTCTATTCAGCCGCGATGTCATCGCCATGTCCACGGCCATCGCGCTGTCGCACAACGTCTTCGATGCCGTGCTGTGCTTGGGCGTGTGCGACAAAATCGTTCCGGGTTTGCTCATGGGGGCGTTGCAGTTCGGACACCTGCCCGCCATCTTCGTGCCCGCCGGCCCCATGACCTCGGGTTTGAGTAACGACGAGAAATCCAAAGTCCGCCAGCTCTATGCCCAAGGCAAAGTAAGCCGCGAGGCGTACTTGGAGTAGGAGGCGAAGTCCTATCACGGCACGGGCACCTGTACCTTCTATGGCACGGCGAACAGCAATCAGATGTTGATGGAGGTCATGGGATTGCATCTTCCAGGCGCCGCTTTCGTCAATCCCAACACACCTCTTAGAGATGCGCTCACGGCGGCGGCGGCCAAACGCATAGCTTCCATCACGCATCTGGGCAAACAATACACGCCAGTCGGCGAAGTGGTGGACGAAAGAGCCATCGTCAACGCCATCGTCGGGTTGCTGGCGACCGGGGGCTCCACCAACCACACTTTGCATCTGGTCGCCATCGCGCGTGCGGCGGGTATTCAAATCAATTGGGACGATTTCTCCGATTTATCCGCCGTGGTGCCATTGCTCGCGAAGATCTATCCCAATGGGAGCGCCGATGTAAATCACTTTCACGCCGCCGGCGGAATGGGACTGCTGATCCGGGAACTCCTCGAACATGGATTGCTGCACGGCGATGTGAAGACCATCGCGGGAGACCTGTGGCGCTACACGGAGGAACCCTTTCTCGACGGCAAGCAGTTGATGTGGCGCGCCGCACCGGGACAAAGTTCGGATGCGAGCGTGCTGCGAATATTTCTCGAACCCTTTAGCGCGGACGGCGGCCTCAAGCTCCTGAAAGGCAACCTCGGTCGTGCCATCATCAAGGTGTCGGCGGTTGCCCCCGAACATCGCGTGGTAGAGGCCCCGGCACTCGTGTTCAACACGCAAGATGAGATGCTTGCCGCCTTCAAGCGCGGCGAATTGAAACGAGATTTCGTCGCCGTGGTCCGCTTTCAGGGCCCGCGTGTGAATGGCATGCCGGAGCTGCACCAACTCACCCCGTCGCTTGCGGTATTGCAAGAGGCGGGATTCAAGGTGGCATTGGTGACCGACGGACGCATGTCGGGCGCTTCCGGTAAAGTGCCTGCGGCCATTCACGTGAGTCCGGAATGCTTGTTGGGCGGGCCCTTGGCGAAAGTGCGTAGCGGCGATGTGATTCGCCTAGATGCGCAGTCCGGTGTGCTGGAGGTGAAGCTGAGCGAAATTGAATTGGCGTCTCGCCCCATGGAGATTCCGGATATGGCAGCGTACCAAAGCGGATTTGGGCGGGAATTATTCGCAACGGCGCGTGCGAATGCGTGTACGGCGGAAGAGGGCGGCAGCTTCTGCGGATGGATAGAGGACGCTCTAGGCGAGAGCATTCCCAGCGAAACGGCGAAGGTATAGAACGATGAGAATTCAGGAGATCATGAACGCCAGCCCCGTGATGCCGGTGCTGGTCATCGAAGACGTGGCCAGGGCTGTTCCCCTGGCTCGCGCTCTGGTGGAGGGAGGCATCCGCGTGTTGGAAATCACGCTGCGCACTGCGGTGGCGCTAGAGTGCGTCAGGGCCATCCTCAAGGAGGTTCCCGAGGCTATCACGGGTGTTGGAACCATTACGCAGACCAGTCAATTGCAGTCGGTCATCGAGACCGGCGCGGCCTTTGGTGTGAGTCCGGGCTTGAGCGAATCCTTGCTCAACGAGGTCAAGCGGCGCGATTTTCCCTTTCTTCCGGGGGTCATGACTCCCACGGAAGTGATGACGGCCTACGCGTTGGGTTTTCGCGCCATGAAATTATTCCCCGCGCAACAAGCCGGTGGCCTGGGCATGCTGAAAGCGCTGGCGGGCCCCTTTGCCGATATTCGCTTTTGTCCCACCGGTGGAGTGGATGCTAATAGCGCCGCCGATTTTTTGGCTTTGCCGAACGTGGGCTGCGTGGGCGGGTCGTGGATCGCCCCGAAAGGGTTAGTGGATAAAGGTGATTGGGCGGGAATCACCGCTCTGGCGCGACAGGCAGGCGCGCTTCGCGCCAAATAGAAAAAGGGGCTCTCGCGAGCCCCCAAGTGTTTTAGCCTAGGAGGAAACGCCCGTCTCGAAGGGAGGGCTAATACATATAACCGATACCAAGATTCCAGCGATCTTTGGCATTGTCGGCGCGATAGTTTTGGAAGTCCGCTTTGATGACCACCTGCGGATGAGGCCGGAAGTTCACGCCAACTGTCACGACTCGCTCGTCATTTTTCGGATTTAGGGTAAATCCAGCGGCCACCTCCTGTTGCGTGTTGTAGCGCTCATAGCGCACAAACGGCGCTACGTCCAAGTTGTCTTTTTGCCAGACGTGATAGGCCACTTCTCCCAACCAGCCGTAGAAAGCTTTCGGTGCGGCCTTGTTGGACCCCGCGTCGATATTCGCGGCCGCGTTGATGGCTGCCGTGTCATCTAGACCGCCCGCGGCATAGAGCGTTTTGAAATCGAATCCAGCGGTGGAGTATTTTGCATGCACGTCCCACAGGGTGAGTCGGGCGCCAGTTCCGGCCAGTTGGGCTTTATTGATTGCGCCATCGCCATCCTGTGCCGTGTCCCCCATGAACAAGCTGCCTCCCACCAGCAGTCCGGGGATAGCGCGCCAATTGAGCCCCGCGAAGAACCCGAGATCGTTGGCATTGGACTTGCTGCCGCTCGTTCGCATGTCGCGAAACCCGCGCGAAGCGCCGTTGCTTGCGCTGTACAGACCGGCATCGGGCGTGGTGGCGATCCCCAGGTTGTACTCGAAGCCATCCGCCACGACACCTTGCACGGCTACGCCCAACTCGCGCCAGGTGGTTGGAATAATGCGGGATTCGATCTCGTTCCGCTCCACACCATAGAACACGGGGGGTTCGTGGTATTCGTTGATGGTTCCGGAGGGAATGATCATCAGGCCTACACGGATATTGACGGGATTGGCGATCTTGAATTCAAGAAACGCCTGTTCCATTTCGAGTGCACCTTGGGAGGGAGCAGTACCGGTCTCGACGAAAGCATGCTCGACTTCCAGCTCGGAATACAACTTGATGTTGTCATTGAAGCGGTAACCTAAGAACAGCACGAAGCGCTTGAGATCCGCAATATCCTTGGCGGTGCCGTCTTGGAATTTGTTATAGGCCACCTCGCCGTATCCCCCAATGGAGACTTTGCCTTCGTCCGGGCCATTGGCTGGGTTGATCTGATGTGGCGAAACGCCGCGGTCCCTTTTCGCTTGGGCTTCCAGGGTCTCGACCCTTTTGCGCAACGCCTCCACTTGCTCTTCGGCGGTTTGCGCGCTTACCCCCGCGCCTCCCAACAGCGCACTCACCAGTGCAACACCTACGATCCGCTTCATTCTTCCTCCCCATTGAGCGCTTGCCGTGGACGACTTTGTGTGCCCTGGCAATCCCCCGCAGCACGTCCTCCTCAGGCAGGCAGTATTTAATCTAGGATATAACTGCAAGCGCAAATGATATTCGTTCTCATTTACGAATTCAACCTCTTTTTCAGCTTGATGAATACCATGATTGAGGTGGCCAAGGTACTTAGAGCAAGTGCTGGCTTACGCCTAAGTTTAGGCCAGGAGGCGATAGGTTGATGTCCCCAACAGTTCCCATCATGTTCCGAGCTTCTCAACTGGATCGATGAAGGCCTTGCCATTCCCGGCTTCGCGACGAGGTGCAATCCAGTTATTGCCATCGCCCCCGTATCAGGATGGACTATTGGCTATTTTTCCCCCAGGCGAATTCCATCTGGATTGTCTTGCCGGACGTATGCAAGCTTAAGATTTTCGAGGCTTCTCCTTTGCTTTTGCCGGGCACCCATGGCCGCTTTTGCGCGCATCCTCTGTCTTGCATTTCTGCCGCTGTTTGCGGGTTGTACATCCGTGCAGACAGACTTGGCCGTGCCCGGGAGTAAGTATTTCGACATCAAGACCGGCGCGGCAATCATCCATGTCAGAATCGACGGCGAACTCATACTGATCGCTTCAGCCATTTATCGCTGGATCAGCGACGGCACGAAAGCGGTGGAGGCTTATTTTGGCCAATTCCCCGTAACCGGCCTGCGGATTCAAGTATTTGAAGCCACTCGCACGGGAGTTCATGGGGGCACAAGCTTTGGCTATCCTTTACCCTACATACGCCTAAATGTGGGACCAGCCACCACGCCGGATCAATTCCTTCGCGATTGGACCTTGACCCACGAGCTCGTGCACCTCGCCTTTCCCGCCCTGAGCGATGAACAAGTCTGGGCGCAGGAGGGATTGGCCACCTATGTGGAGCCGCTCGCGCGGTATCAAGCAGGACAACTTGGCGCGCAGAAGGTGTGGATGGATATGGTGGATGGCCTACCTCATGGCATTCGGGAGCTGCGGCGCGCGGGACTGGATGAGAACGGATCCTGGGGATGTACGTATTGGGGAGGTGCGGCTTACTGGCTGTTCGCCGACATCGAGATTCGCAAGCGCTCGGGCAATAGGAGGGGTCTACAACATGCGCTGAAAGCGATACTGGCTTCGGGAGGACATAGCGGTGTCACATGGCCGGTCCGTAAAGCCTTGGGAACCGGCGACCGCAGTCTCGATGCGCCGGTATTGGTCGAATTGTATGAACGCATGCGAGCAGGCCCGCAACTCATCGATCTGGAACATCTCTGGCGTGAACTGGGCGTTCGCGTGGAGAACGGGAAGGTGATGTTCGACGATACGGCAGTCCTTGCTGCCATTCGCAAAGCGATTGCCGGATAGGCCTACATTGCCTGCGAATTCCCCCGGCTTGCGCGCACGCCCTGCAACATCTCGTGCACGTCGTGCGACATGACCGCCAAGAAGGCGGCGAGTCCGATATACCAGATGGCGTACTCCCACCGCTTGGCCGAGGGGACCGTGTAGTAAGCCGCGTTCTCCGGCGCATTGGGATCGAACTTGATGGCCTTCCAAACTTGCGGGGCGGCGATGAGCGCCATCAAGATCAGCAATGGGCTTGGGCGGTAGAAGAATAGTGCGATCAGCATGGGCGCTCCCACCAACCATAGCTTGGGCGAAATAGCCGCCGTAATCCGCCCGCCGTCGAAGGGCGAGAGCGGAATGAGATTAAAAAGGTTGAGAAAAAATCCCGAGTAGGCGAGGGCCAGCAACAAGTCGCTGTCATAGCTGCGTGCGAAGAAATAACACACCAGTGCACCAATGGTTCCGATCAACGGGCCCGCGAGCCCGATATAGGCTTCGGTTTCCGCGTCGTGGGGAAGGTCCTTCAGTTGAATCCACGCGCCCACGAAGGGAATGAAGGTGGGCGCGCCCACGTCGAGTCCGCGCCGGCGGGCGGCGATGTAATGGCCCATCTCGTGTACGAATATGAGAAGGACGAATCCCACCGCGTACCACCAACCGAAGATGAAGGCGTACACCACCACCGAAATGAGCATGGTGCCGCCGGTGGTGAGAATCTTCCCGAACTTAAGGCCCGAGAAGAGTAGGAGAAGTAGCTTCGTCAAGCCGTGCTATCCACGCCGCGGGAGGCCTTGCGGTTCTTGAAGTATTTCCACAGCCCCGCTGCGCCGAACAAGGCACCCACGCCGATGACCTTGGCGAACTTCGCGAGGAATACCGCGAGCATGGCGAAGAAGCCAAGTTTTTTCGCCACCACGCCGCCCACCAAGGCCGCCAAGCCGTATTCGGCGACTTTGTCGGTGGAGGAATTGAATTCCGCGTAACTCTTCCCTGGGTTGAAATTCAAGGCGGCCAACAGTTCCTTCGCAAAACGCTTCTCGGACTCTATCGCCGATGCGCCAGTCACCAGATTAAGACTGATGTAGCCCTCGCGCCCCAGCGCATAGGTGTCGTAGTTCACGGTGCGTTCGGTGCTGTCGGGCTCGCCCTTGCCTTTGGAAGCGATGGACCAAACGAGCCGGTGTTGGGCGCTATCGTAGGCCGGCGCCTGAATCCAACCGATGATCTCGGTTTCGGGAAGCCCCTTCGCCCGCCGCTCATCGTTGGCCGCCGCGGCGCCAGCGCGAATGCTTCCTAGCAACTCCTCCGCGTTCCATTCCTTGGCGTCATCGTCTTTCACGTAGCCGGCGGCGTCGTATTGCATCACGGCGAACCAATCGCCTTGATTGGCCTGGTTCCCGACCACCATCCCCAAGGGATCCTCGGTCACGCGATTGCCCATGGCCCGCAGTAACCGGCCCGCCTCCTTTCCAGGAAAGTAGGTATAGCCCTGAGGAAGCTTCAACGTGGCTTGGTCCATGAGCGGTACGTCGGCGGGCCCCTTCGTGGATTTGTGTTGGGCTTCAGCCACCGCGGCGTCGTACTCGATTTGCATGGCGTCCATGGCCGCAGGGCCACCCGCGGGCTGTTTGTCCTCGGCCGCCGCCGAATAGCCGAGGCAGGCCGCGATGAGTATCGAAATACGGATGAATAAGGTCATGCTAGCTCCCTTGGAGTTTCAAGTAGGATCATCCCACTCGCCCGTGGCTTGCGCGCGCGATAGCGCATGATCGGTCATTACCGGTCAATCTTAAGCAGGACGGGGCGCTTTATGAATGTCGTCCGTCCAATGCACCTCCTCGGGGTGCTCCACCATGGGTATGTCCAGATTTATCACCACGGGCTCTTGCCCGCTGCGGCACAGCACGCAGGAGAGCGGCTCATCGTCGCTCGCGTTGATTTCCTGGTGTGGAACGAAGGGCGGCACGTGAATAAAATCTCCCGGCCCTGCCTCGGCGGTGAATTCGAGATTATCGCCCCAGCGCATGCGCGCCTTTCCGCTCACCACGTAAATCACGCTTTCCACGGGGCCGTGGTGATGGGCACCGGTTTTGGCCTTGGGGTGGATCACCACCGTTCCCGCCCATAGCTTCTCCGCGCCACAGCGCTCATGCGTAATAGCCGCCGCCCGGTTCATTCCGGGTGTTTGCGCTGTATTGGTGTCCAGCTCGGTACTTTTCACGACGCGCACGCCGTTGAACTTCCATTTCATTCTTGCCTCCTTCTCCGCGATTTACTCCGGGAGCGCCGCTTGCAGCATCCTGGCCGCATGGACTGCCTCGCGCTTCGCTCCATCCTTGATCTGGTGCCGACAACTGGTGCCGCTGGCCACGATCCAATCCGCCGCCGCTGCCTGGCGCACCCTTGGCAGCAGCGAGGCCTCCGCCATTTTCATCGAAACATCGTAGTGTTCGGCGCGGTAACCGAAGTCCCCGGCCATCCCGCAGCAGCTCGATGGAATTTGCTCCACTTTGAGACCGGGAATCATTTTGAGCACGCGCTCCACGCCGTCCATCAAGCCAAAGGCCTTTTGATGGCAATGGCCGTGCACGTGAGCGGTCTTTCCTTCCATGGATCGCAGCGGCAGGTTAAGGCTACCCGCGCTGTGCTCGCGCGCGAGAAATTCCTCGAACAGCAGCGCGTGTTCCGGAACGTCCCCAAGCTCGGTCTTGTCCAGCATCACCGTGTATTCATCGCGCAATGTGAGCAGGCACGATGGTTCGAGGCCCACGATGGGCACGCCGCGTTGCGCGTAAGCGCGCAGGGCAGCCAGCAAGCGCTTCGCTTCCACCCGCGCCTCGTCCACCAGGCCAGCGGCGAGAAAGGTACGCCCGCAACAAAGCGGCCGGTCCGCGCCACGCGCGAGATGAGCGCGATAGCCCGCCGCGCCCAACACATTGAGCGCGGCCGATACGTTCTCTGGTTCGAACCAGCGATTGAAGGTGTCGGCGAAGAGCACGACTTCTCGCTCGCCACGAGCTGGAACTTGCCATTGCGCCTCGGGATCGGCGTGCCATACGGGCAAGCTGCGCCGCCCGCTAATGCCGGTGAGCGCTTCGCTGAGCGCGGCCGCGCCGGGAATGCGGTCGCGCAGATTCAGTAAAGCCGAGAATTTCGACCACGCGGGCGCATTGCGCGGCAGATAAGCGATCATCTTCTGCCGCGCACTCAGCCCGTGGCGCCGTGTGTAGTGATGCATGAACTCGATCTTCATGCGCGCCATGTCCACCCCTGTGGGGCACTCGCGCTTGCAACCCTTGCACCCCACGCACAAGGACATGGCCTCGTGCATGGCGGGCGAGGCGAGCGCATCGCTACCCAAACGCCCGGAGAGCGCGAGCCTGAGCGAGTTGGCGCGCCCGCGCGTTAGGTGCTGTTCCTCTTGCGTTACGCGATAGGAGGGGCACATGGTGCCCGCGTCGAACTTGCGGCAATGGCCGTTGTTGTTGCACATCTCCGTGGCCGCAAGGAGTCCGTCGCCGCGCCCGTGCACATCCCAGGCGGACCAGTCGAGCGCCGTTCGAATCGCTTGCGGCTGGTATCCGGGGCCGGCGCGAAAGAGCGACCGGTCGTCCATCTTCGAGGGCTTCACGATCTTGCCTGGGTTCATCAAGTTGCGCGGATCGAAGATGGCCTTGATCTCGCCCAGCGCCGCCGCCAGCCGTTGCCCGATGATGGGCTCGATCCACTCCGAGCGCACCAACCCATCGCCGTGCTCGCCCGAGAAAGCGCCCTTGTAGCGCTTGACCAACTCGCAGGCTTCCTCGGCGATGGCGCGCATTTTGAGCGCACCATCGCCCTTCATGTTCAGCACCGGGCGCACGTGCAGCGTGCCCACGGAAGCGTGGGCGTACCAGGTGCCGCGCGTGCCGTGCTTGTGGAAAATCTCCGTGAGTTGCCGCGTGTATTCGGCGAGATGTTCCAGCGGCACCGCGCAATCCTCGATAAAGGACACGGGTTTGCCATCGCCCTTCATGGACATCATGATGTTGAGGCCAGCCTTGCGAACCTCCCAGATTTCGCGCTGGAGCGCGAGATCCGTTATTTGAACCACGGAGTTTGGCAGACTCAGATCGGCCATGAGTTCGGCCAGTTCTTCTAGTTTGCGCGATGGGTCTGTTTCGCCCGCGAACTCCACTAGCAGGATGGCTTCAGGGTCGCCCACCAGGAAGCGGTCGACGATGGGCCGAAAGGACGCATTTCCCCGAGCCAGATCGATCATGGTGCGGTCCACCAACTCCACCGCATCGGGCCCGAGCTTCACGATATGCTGGGCGCACTCCATCGCGCGGTAGAAGGCGGGGAAGTGGATCACCCCCAGAGCCTTTTGTGCTGGAATGCGCGCGAGTTTCAGCTTGAGGCGCTCGCTATAGGCGAGCGTGCCTTCGGAGCCCACCAGCAGATGCGCCAGGTTGTGCTCAGTGCCAGGCAGCACCATGTCCAGGTTATAGCCTTGCACGCGGCGCAATACCTTGGGCCAGCGCTGCGCGATTTCCGTGGCTTCGCGCTGGGCCACGGTGTGGATGCGCTCTACCAGGCTCTTGGCGTTGGCGGAACACGCTTGCGGTGCCGCGAAGTGCATCCGTGTTCCGCCGGCGAGCCATGCGTCGATTCCCAACACGTTGTGCACCATGTTGCCGTAGCGGATGGAGCGCGAGCCGCAGGAATTGTTTCCCGCCATCCCTCCCAGGGTCGCCTGGGCGGAGGTGGAGACATCCACCGGAAACCAAAGTCCCCGCGGGCGCAACGCCGCGTTGAGCTGGTCCAGCACGACGCCTGGTTGCACGGTGATCTGTTCGCCTTCGGCATCCAGTTCGCCGATTTGCGCGAGGTGCTTGGAATGATCGATGATGAGCGCACGGCCCACACTTTGCCCGCACTGAGAGCTGCCCGCGCCGCGCGGCAAGATGGGAATGTCTTCCTCAACGGCGATTTGTAGCGCGATACGCGCGGCCTCCTCCGTGCGCGGCACCACCACGCCTATGGGCTCGATCTGGTAGATGGAGGCATCCGTGCTGTAGCGCCCCCGGCTAAAGGCATCGAAGTAAACATCGCCTTCGACTTCTTTGCGCAGCCGTTTGACCAAGGCACTGGTAGCGGTGGGAGTAAACCTGATAGGTGCGGCGGCGCTCACGGGTAACCGGAATTGCACATTGGATTAGTCGGCTGGATGTTAGCCTATGTCACCAAGAATCTGTTCAAGGAGTTGCTGATGTATAGGGCGGGACGCCATTTTCTTCAGATTCCGGGGCCCACCAATGTTCCGGACCGCGTGCTGCGCGCCATTGACCAGGCGACCATGGATCACCGGGGGGCCGGCTTCGCGGCCCTGGGCCTGGAAGTGCTGGCCGGGCTGAAGTCCGTGTTCAAGACGCGCCATCCCGTCATCATATACCCAGCTTCTGGCACGGGCGCGTGGGAAGCGGCGCTCGCCAACACGCTCTCGCCGCGCGACCGTGTGCTGATGTACGAAACCGGCCACTTCAGCACCCTGTGGAAAAGGATGGCGGAGAATCTCGGGTTGGAAACGATTTTCCTACCTGGGGACTGGCGCCACGGCGCCGACCATGCCGCCATGGAATTCGAGTTGCTCGCCGACCGCGAGCATCGCATCAAGGCCGTGTGCGTGGTGCACAACGAAACCTCCACCGGCGCGGTCACGCGCGTGCCTCTCATTCGCCGTGCCTTGGACCGTGCGCAACATCCCGCGCTGCTGATGGCCGACACGATTTCTTCCCTTGCCTGCATCGACTACCGCATGGATGAATGGGGCGTGGATGTCACCGTTGCCGGATCGCAGAAAGGATTGATGCTGCCGCCCGGACTCAGCTTTAACGCGGTGAACGTCAAGGCGCAAGTCGCCTCGCGCTCGGCGCTACTACCGCGCGCGTATTGGAACTGGGCAGACATGCTGGCGGCCAACGAGACAGGTTATTTTCCCTACACGCCCGCGACCAACATGCTCTATGGATTGCGCGAAGCCTTGCGCATGTTGCAGGAAGAAGGTTTGGACAACGTGTTCGCGCGCCACCAGCGCCACGGCGAAGCCACGCGGCGCGCTGTGAAAGCGTGGGGTTTGGAAATATTGTGCAGCAACCCCGAGGAATACAGCAATTCGCTCACCGCCGTGCAACTACCCCCGGGGCACGATGCCGATCACTTGCGCAAAATCATTTTGGAGCGCTTCGATATGTCGCTCGGCACCGGCCTCGGCAAGCTACAAGGCCGGGTATTTCGCATCGGTCATCTGGGGGATTTCAATGACCTCGCCTTGGCGGCAACGCTCTGCGGCGTGGAGATGGGGCTGGCGCTGGCAGGCGTGAACATCGAACGCAAGGGTGTGGCAGCCGCGCTGGAAAATCTCGGTAACGCGGAAACCTTAGCCGCTGTCAGGTAAATCGCTGCCCTTGCCGGCCGCGCGCGACAAGCGGTCGGCGATGGCGGACCATGCCATCCCTGGCGGCACTTCTTCCACGAGGATGGCGTTGCAGCGAAGGCGATCCAGTTCGCGCAAGTGGGCATAGAGCGCCCGCGCGTAACCCTCGGGCTCGCTAGGCGCCTCGCGCCACGTGCCACGCTCCCAACCTCCAGGACGTGGCCTCCGGGCGAGAACGGCAAGAGGTGCTTGCATGGATCGCGCAACCTCGTCCAATGCGGCACTAGGTACCAGTACGACTGGCGTACTGGGAGCGTAATGCGAGGCGAGGCTGCCCGAAACGCGCGGTGCCGCGGCGGTAGGGAGATTCGGCGCAAGTCCCGTCGCGGCGCGGATATCGTCCCCAGTAATTTTTCCCGGCCGCAGAATAAAGGGAATGCCGCTGGAGCAATCCACGATGGTGGATTCGATGCCCACGTCGCATGCTCCGCCATCCAGTACCAAGTCCACGCGGCCGCCCAATTCGTCCCGTACGTGCGCGGCGGTGGTGGGGCTCACATGGCCGAAGCGGTTAGCCGACGGTGCCGCAACGCCTCCGCCGAAAGCCTGCAACAAAGCTTGCGCCATCGGGTGAGCCGGTACGCGCAATCCCACGGTGTCCTGCCCGCCGGTCACTTCATCCAGTACCCGCGCGTGGCGCTTAAGGATGAGAGTCATGGGCCCAGGCCAGAACGCGCTCGCGAGCTGGCTCGCCGCGGCCGGAATGTCGTGCGCCCATTGACCAATCTGGTCCTCGGTAGCGAGATGCACGATGAGCGGATGCGCGGTCGGCCTTCCCTTGGCCTCGAAGATTCGCCGCACAGCCGCTGGATTCGAAGCATCGGCGCCCAATCCGTAGACCGTTTCCGTGGGAAAGGCCACGAGTCCCCCGCCTCGCAATATGCGCACGGCGCCCTCCAACAGGACGCGCTCCATCTATTTCCAATCGCCGCGCAGGGCAACCACGCGCGCGCGCAACAACTCCGGAGTGACGCCGCCCGAAGCGACGGCCTCGCCGATCGCCACGCGCAATCGCCGAAACAAGGTACCGAGGGTAAAGCGCTTGAACAAGCTGCGCTCAAAGCGCGAGAAGGGCGATTCCCAAAGCCCGGAGATCGCCACGGGCAGCACCGGCACTGGCCTGCGCTCCAGGATGCGCGCCACGCCTGGCCGAAATTCGCCGATCTCGCCGTCCGCGGTGAGCTTCCCTTCGGGGAAGATACATACGATTTCTCCCGTGGCCAGCTCCCGGTCCACTTCCTCGAAGGCACGCTCCAGCAGCACGGGATCCACTTTAGCGGGGGCGATGGGTATCACCTTCGCTGCCCGAAACAGAAAATTGAGCACCGGTACGTTGTAGATCTTGTGATCCATCACGAAACGTACCGGGCGGTGCACGGCGGCGGCGAGCACCATGGCGTCGGCGAAGGAAACATGATTGCACACGAGCAGCGCCGGGCCTTCCTCGGGAATATTTTCAAGGCCTGTTTTCTTCAAACGGAAAATCGTGTGGACCAGCATCCAATCGACGAAGCGCCATAAATACTCTGGAACCAAGGTGTAGATGTAGAAGGCCACTGCGGCATTGAACAATGCGCAGGTCAGAATCAATTCTGGAATGGTGAGGCCCACGGAGAGCAATAGGGCGGCGATTCCAGCGGCCGCCACCATGAACAGCGCATTGAGAATATTGTTTGCCGCGACGATACGGGAGGTGTGCGTGATTTGCGTGCGGGTCTGGATAAACCCGTAGAGCGGCACGATGTAAAAACCGCCGAATAGCCCCAGCAGAAATAAATCCACGAGCAGCCGGCCGCTGCCGGCGCTGCCGATGAATTCCATCACGGGCCGCATGGACCCGGTCGCCGCGGGCGTCGCGAAGTACAAATCCGCGGCGAAGAGCGTGATGCCTATGGACCCGAAAGGCACAAGCCCAATTTCCACCCGGCCCGCCGACAACCGCTCGCACAACAGAGAACCCACCGCCACGCCCACCGAGAACAACATCAGAAGCAAGGTCACCACATGCTCGTCACCCCCCAGCACGGACTTGGCGTAGTTGGGGAATTGCGAGAGCAGCAACGCGCCAAAAAACCAAAACCAGGAGATGCCAAGCACCGACAGAAATACCGAGCGCTTCTGACGCGCGAATCGAATCGTATCCACGATGCCAGTGATGGGATTGATGCCGATCTTTAGACTGGGATCCGCGCTCTGCGTGGAGGGGACAAACAGGCTGCACAAGAAGCCAAAGGCCGCCACTCCCACCAGAGCCAAGGTCAACGCCGGCACTTCCGCGCTCGCGCCCGCCAGTAAGCCGGCCACGACAGTGCCAATCAGTATGGCGGCGAAGGTTCCCGACTCCACCAATCCGTTGCCGCCGGTCAACTCGTCTTCCTTCAGGACACGGGGCAAGATCGAGTACTTCACCGGCCCAAAAAACGCGGAGTGCGTGCCCATGAGAAACAGTGCCGCGAGCAAAAGTGGAAGACTCTTCAGCGCCAATCCATAGCAGGCCAGGGCCATGATCAGCACTTCGGCGAATTTGATCGTGCGGATGAGGACCGATTTGTCGTAACGGTCCGCCAATTGCCCGCCCGTGGCCGAGAACAAAACGAAGGGCAGGATGAAGACTCCCGCCGCCAGATTGGCCAGCAATCCTGGGTCAAGGCTCGTATAAGACGCCGCTTGGTAAGTGACAAGCAGCACCAGCACGTTCTTGTAGAGATTGTCGTTGAAGGCCCCGGACAACTGCGCAAGAAAAAACGGCAAGAAGCGCCGCTCGGTGAGTAGATGAAATTGGTTGGGCCTTATCATCAAAATAATCTCGCCACGGAGACACCGGGACACAGAGCAAGACAGGAACGCGAATTATTGCGGCGGAAGATCCCCTTACCCATGAACCTCCCCGCTCGGGCGGGGAGCGCAACACTCCATTCTCCCAGCAGGAGAAGGGAAGGGGATGAGGAAAGAGACGCCAGCCACATCGGGTTCATGGCCGCAATTCGCGGCGCGCGCGCCGTGGCGCCTCTCCCCCCGGGAGAGGGTTAGGGTGAGCGAGGTAGTGCATGGAGGATGGCTGCCTCATCGTTTGTGTCTACCCAATCAACCGCCTCGCTGCCTCTTCGTATTTCTCCGCGGTACGCCTCAATACGTCCTCGGGTAACGCTGGCGCGGGTGGTTTCTTGTTCCATTGCCGTGCCTCCAACCAATAGCGCACGAACTGCTTATCGAAACTCGGCGGACTGCTCCCGGGCTTATAGCTATCCACGGGCCAAAAGCGCGAGGAATCCGGCGTCAGCGCCTCATCGATCAAATGCACCGTCCCCGCGGCATCCGTGCCGAATTCGAACTTCGTATCCGCGATGATGATGTCGCGCGTGGCGGCGTAAGCCGCGGCTTCCGTGTAGAGCGCAATCGTTTTCTCGCGCACCAGCGCCGCGCGTTCCTTGCCCAACAAGCGCTCCGCTTCGGCGAAGGAGATATTTTCGTCGTGCGAACCGGTCGGCGCTTTGGTGGAAGGCGTGAAGATCGCGCTAGGCAGCTTATCCGCTTCGCGCAAATTCCTCGGCAGCGCAAGGCCGCAAATCGTCCCTGTCTTTTGATAATCCTTCCAACCCGAACCCGCTACATAACCGCGCACGATGGCCTCGATGGGCAACGGCATGAAGCGCTTCACCACCATGGCGCGCCCGGCCACCTGGTCGCGCTCGTGAGGCGCCACGACGGACTCGGGCGGCGTATCGAGATAGTGATTGGGGATGATGTGCGCGAGTTTCTTGAACCAGAAGACGGACACCTTCGTCAGCACCTTGCCCTTGCCGGGAATGGGCGTGGGCAGGATTACGTCGAAAGCGGACAAGCGGTCCGTCTGGATCACCAGCAGACGCTCGCTGTCGATCTCATACAGATCGCGTACCTTGCCGCGGTGAAGAAAACGCAAGGAAGTAAGTTTGGTTTCTAGAATGGAGTTCATTCAAACTCGGAGTCCGTGGTGCCACGGGCAATGCGCGACAGCCAGCAGTGAAAGAGCGGCGAGTTTAGCAGTTCTCCTAATTCTCAAGATAAGCCTATAGCCCATCTAGCGGACTACGCACCCCTTTTCCACCTCTATTGAGAACGTGGGTATAAATCATCGTGGTGCTCACGTCGCTATGACTCATAAGCTCTTGCACCGTACGGATGTCGTAGCCGGACTGAATCAGATGAGTCGCAAAACTGTGCCTAAGCGTGAGGGGTAGCGGATTTGTTGAACGCCGTAGGGTTACCGGTTACCTACCGCTTGCCACAACGGGCGCGGCTCGATGTGAAGCAGATCGAGTCCGGTGCGCTTTACGGACCGGCGTTGAGCGCTTGCGTCATCGGCAGATCAACCGTGTGCACGAAGAAGGTTGTGACGGTTGCCTATGCACCGCTTGCGGCAAGATCGTGCGCCGGTAGCGAAGCGTAGCCCCGCAGTGGGGCAGCTTAACTCCACATCAGCTTGAATCGCACCCCCTTGTAGGGTCATAGCTTGCCTTTTTCACGAACCCGGCGTAAGGTTCCGCAATGGCCCGCCCCCTTCGCATTGAGTTCCCCGGCGCCGTTTACCACGTCACCGCGCGTGGCGGCCATGGCGAACCTATTTTCACCGGCGATGAAGACCGCCTCGGGTTTCTTGGCATCGTGGCCCAGGCGCTCGCCCGCTTCGGCGGCGAGATGCTCGCCTATTGCCTGATGGGCAACCACTATCACTTTGTGCTGCATACCCGGCAGGCCAATCTATCCCTGCTCATGCGCCATGTCAACAGCGTCTACACCCAGAGCTTCAACCGCCGCCACGGCAAGGCAGGACCCGTGATGCAGGGCCGCTTCAAGGCGATCTTGGTGGACCGGGACGCCTACTTGCTGAAGGTTTGCCGGTACGTGGAGCTGAACCCGGTTCGGGCCAAGATGGCGAGGCGCCCCGAGGCCTGGCCTTGGTCCAGCTACCGGGCGCACGCGGGAAAGGCGAAAGCACCGGCCTGGTTAGACACCGATGGCCTGCACGGCTATGTGCTGGGGCGGCCAGTGCGAAACGCGGCGGACCGCCGCCGGGGAGCCCAGCGTTATGCCGAGCAGATGGCCAGCGCCAAGGATGAGCGTATATGGGAGACTGGATTACGCCGGCAGATCTACCTGGGGGACGAGGACTTCGTGGATCGCATGAACGCGCTGGCGCGGCCCCACAACAGTACGGACCGCGACATCCCCAAGGCGCAACGGCGAAAGGGCCTTAGCCTGGCCCAGTGGCTGAACGCCTGCGATTCGCGCGAGGAGGCGTTGTACCGGGCGCACACCGAAGGCGGCATCACCATGAGTGCCATCGCACGGGAACTCGGGCTTTCGGTTTCCCGCATCAGCCGGCTGATCGCAAAGGCTGAGCAGGAAAGAGGCAAGGCCTGACACCGTTTCACGAGCCCGCCGAGTAACTGGTATCGCGCCTTACTTCATCGCCACGCGCTTGGCCGCGCCGGGCAAATAGGGATTGTTCTCGCTTAGCCACCTCTTCGCCTTGAACAGGTCATTGCCTGGGATTCCGGCCAGATGCTCGGATAGGCGGTCCAGGTACATCGCCACGATAAGCGCCTGCTCCCTCGCGGAAGAATCGGGCGCGTACTTGGCCTCCATGGCGTAAGCCCACGAGTAAGGCCAGTTGCTTTGCAGGCGTTTTGCGACATCAAGAAGCGGGGTGAGGTAGCGCGCATCCGCCGTTAGCTCCCGAAGTTTCTCGTAAGTTTCCAGCAATTGATAGGTAGGCGGAATGTCTTGCCCCCCGTCGTCCGGCCTCTCGGTGAAGGCGCTCCACAGAGCGGTGGCGGAGGACTCGAAATCCCCGCGCAAACCATGGGCATAGCCTTTTGCCAGCAGGTAGAAAAAGTCCCTCCCGCCGCGCAAGCGGTAAGTTTCCAGTTCGGCCATGGCTTCTTCCTGTTTACCGGTCTTGGCGAGCCCCATGACGATGTAGGGGAGTATTGTCCCGTTCATCTTCGAGGGCCCGGCGCCGCCGAGTTTCCTCAGGGCGGTAATCATGGCGGGGTAGTCACCGCGCTTGAATGAGAAGTATCCCGCGCCTAGCAATTGGTAGGTGTAGTCATCCTCCTGTCGAGGCGCCGATGCCAAGAGCTGCAAGCTGCCCTCGCGGGCGGGCCGGTCGATCATCGAGGCTTGGAATAAGAAGCGCTCCTTGAGTATTTGCTCGCGCGCCGGATTGGCCTGAACCGACTTCGCGAAGCGCAGTAACTCATCATCGGTGGAGGCAACGATCCGGTTCGCCAGTACCGCGCTATCCCAGCCGGTGTCATCTTTCGACGATTGCAATGCTTCTTTCAGACGCCGCCAGCCTATGCCGGCTTCCCCGAGAAGAAACGAGTAAGTCGATTCCGTGACCAAGGCGCGCAAGGACTTGCTCTGATCGTACTCGGTTTGCGCAATCTTGCGAGCATCGGCCCACTGGTTTTCGCTGATGGCGATCAGCCTAAGACTGGACAACTCCGCCTGGGACCCGGATTTATAAGCCGCGGACAGCTTGAAGAATTGAATGGCGGCCGCCGTTTCCCCAGCGCGCCAGAACAATGCGCCGGCGTCATGGGCGCGTTGCGACAGTTCGGCGCCGCCTGACGTCTGGGCTTTAAAGGCAGGATAACTAAACAGGGTTGAAAATGCGGCTGGCGTATCGCGCTGCCCCAGTTGAACCCTGGCCAGCGCCAGATAATTTTTCCAGTCTCCAGGCCGCGCGCGAATTTCATCTTGCAGTAACGCGGCATGCCGCGCCTGGTCTTCGCTCGAGGTTGCGCGCTCGATGAGATATTCGCCGCGGCGCGGATCGCCAACGAAACGATGGTCA
>SHXO01000033.1 GCA_009693245.1 Betaproteobacteria bacterium
GGGCACCGGGTCGCCATTCATGCCGGCACCGTGATCGGCTCTGACGGTTACGGCTATGTGTTCGATCGCGGTGAACACGTGAAGATTCCGCAAACCGGCAACGTAGTCATTGAAGACGATGTGGAGATCGGCGCCAATTGCGCGATCGATCGAGCCGCTCTCGGGTCCACGGTGATCGGCGCTGGAACGAAGATCGATAATCTCGTGCACATCGCCCACAACGTGGTGTTTGGCAAGCATTGCCTCATCCTGGGCCAAGCGGGATTTGCCGGTAGCACACAGTTCGGCGACTACTGCGTGATTGCCTCGCAGTCTGGGGTCGCGGGACATCTAAAAATTGGCCCGCAAGTAACCATCGGTGCGCGATCCGGCGTCACCCGCGACGTGGACGCCAAGGAGACCGTATACGGCTTTCCGGCCGTGCCCGACAAACAAGCCAAACGCCAGTGGGTCGGTATACAGAAACTGCCCGGCATGATCGTGCGTATGCGCGAACTTGAAAAGCAGGTGGCAGCGCTCAGCGCGAAACTAAGCAAGGGCGACAGCTAGCAGATCCGCGGGCCGTAGGTTTCGTATGCACGAGTCCGTGGTGCCCGCTAGCTGTCTAACTGGGCAGCGAAACTCGTAACATCCATGGGGTCTACGCGCACGACACGGATGACCTTACCCTGATCGAACATCACCACTTGCTCCGCAAGCACTCCGACATCCAAGGGATCGTGCGTGATGACCATCATCGGTACTCCGAAGCGCAGGCGTATGCCGAGCAATTCCTTGCGCACGCGATCCCGCAGCAAGGGATCGAGCGCCGAGAGCGGCTCATCCAGCAAGAGCAACTGGGGATGAATCATGAGGGCGCGCGCGAGCGCCACGCGCTGGCGTTGCCCGCCCGATAGCTGGCGTGGAAAGCTGCGCGCGAGATGCGATATTTCGAAGACCTCCAGTTGCGCCGCCACCGCGGCCTGTTGGTCGCGATCCAAGGCATTGCGCACCCCACCGCGCAACCCGAAGCCTACGTTGCGCTGCACGTCGAGGTGCGGGAACAGGGCATAGTCCTGGAAAACATAACCTATCTTGCGCCGCGAGGCGGGAATATCGATTCCGGCGGCGGAATCGAACATCACGGTTCCGTTGATTTCGATCACGCCTTCGTCTGGCCGCATCAAGCCAGTGATACATTGCATGGTGATGGTTTTACCCGAACCAGAAGGGCCGAAGATCACGAACCGCTCGTCTTGCACATCGAAGGCAGCGGCGAGTTGGAATTCGCTGTGATGCGCGCGCAAGGTTTTTCGAATATCCACGCGAATTCGCATCTCAGTACCTTGGGTTGAGCAAGCGCCCCGCGCCCACGAGGATGGCCACGCACACCACCGAAGTCAGCAGCACGAGGAAATTGGCGAGGTCGTCTTGCCCCGCCTGCACGGCGTCGTATACCGCGAGGGATAGCGTCTGCGTGCGCCCAGGAATATTACCCGCCACCATCAAGGTGGCGCCAAATTCTCCCATGGCGCGCGCGAATGCCAGCATGGCGCCGGCCAGCACTCCGCGCCACGCCAACGGCAAAGTGACACGAAAGAATACACCTGAGCTCGACACGCCAAGCGTGCGCGCGGCGTTCTCCGTCTGCGGATCCACCGCTTCGAAGGCGGCGCGCGCGCCCTTGAACACCAGCGGAAACGCCACGATGGCGGCCGCGAAGACCGCGCCCTGCCAAGTAAACATCAGCGTGATGCCGAAGTGCTCCCAGAGCCAGTGGCCCAGCCAGCCGTTGCGCCCAACCAACACGATCAGGTAGTAGCCCAGCACGGTTGGCGGCATGACCATTGGCAGGGTGAAAATGGCGTCCAGGAACTCGCGCCAGCGAAAGCGGTGGCGCGCGAGTACGTAACCGAACGCCACCCCCACCACCAGGGCGGCGACGGTGGCAAAACCCGCGACTTTCAAGGTAAGGAGGAGCGGCGTGAGCGCCTGGCTGAGCATGAGTGAAACTCAGGGCTCCAAGAAACCGTACTTCGCCAAGATTCTCCGCGAGCCATCCGAGCGCACGAAATCGATAAAGGCGCGTGCCAAATTTTCTTGCCCGCTCCCCTTGACCGCCGCGATGGGATACACGATCGGCATCTGCGTGTGGACTTCGAATGCGGTCCTGACCTTGCCGGCAACCAAGGCGGTATCCGTCGCATAGACGAATCCGGCATCGACTTCCCCGCGGGCGACGTAGTCGAGACACTGGCGCACGTTCTGCGCAAAAATCATCTTGGGTTGCAGCGGCTCCCATAGCTTCGCGCCCTCCAGCACCGCCTTGGTGTAACGCCCGGCGGACACGCTTTCCGGGATACCCATGGCGATGCGCTGCACGTCCGCGCGCGTAAGGTCCGCGAGGGCGCCCAACACGAGAGGCCCGCGAACCGGCGTGGCCACCACCAGCATGTTGGAAACAAAGTTCCGCCGCGAGTCCTTGACGATGGCATTCTGCTTTTCCGCCCGGTCCATGGTCTCGAGGTCGGCGGTCGCGAACACGTCCACGGGGGCGCCGCGAGAGATCTGTTGCAGCAACGATCCAGACGCCCCGAAATTGAAGAGCACCTTGTGGCCCTTGGCCTTCTCGAATTCCTTGCCGATGTCGGTGAAGGCATTGGTCAGACTAGATGCCGCGGATACGGTGATTTCTGCCGCCCCTACCAGCGGCGCGAGCGCTGACATCGACAATATCACCGCCCACCTTTTCATATCGCGATAATTCATGTCACGGCGTCTCCGCTAAAAATATATCTGTGCCCGCATCACCCGCGCCCTCTCGTGGCTCTCGGCTATACCGTTCACGACGATGGGCGTTTCAAAGTCGGTACCGACCACGTCCATCCAGAACCGCGTATAGATGTTGGGAATCCATTTCACCTGAAACGTCACCGCTTGCGCTTCATTGGTGGAAGACGTGGCCGGTGCCGTCGCGCTCAACCGGCCCGGGTTGGCCGGATTAGTATTAGCGAAATCCTTCCCATTGAACCTGCTATGGCGAAGACCCAGTTCCAACGCACCCCATCCGCCGTCCTGGCCTGGTACGAACCGGTTCCGGGGTTTGATTTTACCGCTGAGTGAATCCCGGAAGAAATCGGAATAGCTCTCACCCGTCACCAACCACATGACACATGATGGAAATATATTCGGCCTCCAGTTTGCGCTTGAAGGCCTCCGGCGGCACCGCGCTCGTTACCCGTCCCTCATAGACAGCCTGAAACCATTCGCCTTGCAACTTGACCTGCCCCCACGATAGCAGATATTCATAGTTGAGAATCGTGCGGCCAATGTTGCCGGCGGTGACTCCCGTGGCATTGAAGGCGGCTGGTGTAAAGAACGTGACTCCGCGGCCTTCGGTCTGTACGGATGCCGCGGAGTAAGGATTAGCCGCGCTGTTGGCTACTAATCCGCTCTTGTAGGAAGCGCCGGCCTGGACGATCTTGTCCCGCAGATCGAAGAACTGGGAGAAGTTGCCTGTCAACCGCCCGGTGAATTCGGGCCTATCAGCGCCTGTTTCCTGCGAATTTCCCTGCTTTCCCTCCAGGTTCATTCCGGCACCATTGGCGAGTGTCAGTCCGTGCCAGAGGCCAGCCAGAGGCGCGCCGTAGACCATGACGCCGCGGTCGTAATTCAAATTTTGCAGCAGGCTTTGGCCAAAACTTCGCTCCATGTAATCGCTGGACAAATCCAGCAGCGTTTGCTCATATCCGAATGCCGGTTTGAACTGGCCCAGCCGAATCCGGGCGCCAGGGCCCAAAGACCCAATATCGAAGTAGCCATTCGTCAATGCGACGTTTTGGGTGGTGCTGCCGGTAGCGTTCCCATTGGCAAATTCGGCCTCAACCACGATGCGATAGTCCTTGTGGAGCGTCGCGTCCACGCCGGCGCGCACGCGCCTGAGACCGAACGTGTCCGCCATCGCGCCGCCAGGCGAAAATTTTCTGTAGTCCAATTGCACGCGCCCGGCGATGCGCAACGACCAGTTGCCGCGGGGATCCTCGAGGAATATACCGTCGCTGAACCGCGCCTGGATGCCTTGCTGGTTCATTCTCTGTTCGAGCGCATCGAGTCTTTCTTTGTTCTGTAGCGCCTAATCCAGTGCCTGGCGGGCTTCGGACGCTCCGCCCGGCGCCGCTTTGCTCGCGCCCTCGCTGTCGTTGGCCCCGGCGGCAGGTTGCTTCTTCATGGCGTTAAGTTCGCCGGTGACCTCCTTGAGCTTGTCTTCCAAGCGTTGAATGCGGTCACCCTCCTCGGCAAACGCCAAGTTCCACTGAGAAAGCCCGGTGCCCAAGCCCATGGCACTCAGCATCGTGCCCGTGCACGCCCATTTTCTCCTCCCTCCGCCCGCGGTTCTATTCATGCCGCCCTCGTTATAGTCCTTTCTATATCACGCTTCGCGCACGTCGCCGGTGGTGAGCGGCTCGTTGCTGCCCCGCCGGCAAAAAAAACGCGGCAAGTCTGCCTTGCCGCGCGAACTCTCGAAGGGGCACCGAATCTTGCAAGCCATTGGCCGGTGCGTGGCGCTATGTTCTAGTAGATATAGCGAAATGTCAAGACGCGTGTCAGCGCGAAAGTAGCGCGGCGAATTCTTCCATCTCCTTGACGACCGAGACGGCCGCCTTGCGCTCCATGGCGCGATAGCGCTGCACGACTTCGTACCCCAGTTCCGAGACGATTGCCCCGCCTCCGTGTTGCCCGCCCGTTGCCGTTTCCACGAGCGGGCGGTGAAAGCTCTGGTTCATGGTTTCCACGAGGAGCCACGCCCGCCGGTACGACATGCCCAGTTCCCGGGCCGCCGCCGAGATGGAACCCGACGCCGCGATCGCCTCCAGGAGAACCGCTTTACCGGGGCCCATCGCGATGGATTTCTTGAAACTGATGCGGATCTGTGGCCGCAACGCATCGGCCGTTTCGGAGTCTTTTTTCTTCATCCCGCTCACCACATCAAGCCATCCAGCGCGCGGCCGAGGCATCGTCGCTTTCGCGCGCATCCACCCAGCGCCCTCCCCCCGGCGTATCTTCCTTTTTCCAGAATGGCGCCCGGGTTTTGAGGTAGTCCATCACGAACTCGCAGGCGGCGAAGGCTTCCCCGCGGTGCGCGCTGCTCACCGTTACCAGCACGATCTGGTCAGTGGGCTTGAGCGTTCCAATGCGGTGAATGACGAGCACGTCGTAGAGCTCCCAGCGAGACTTCGCCTGCTCTATGATCGTTTGAATGGATCTTTCCGTCATGCCGGGGTAGTGCTCCAGCGTCATGGCGTGCACCGCCTCGCCGTCGTTCAAGTCACGGCAGACTCCCACGAAACTGGCCACGGCGCCCACCTTGGGATTCTCGCGGCGCAATTTGAGAATCTCTGCCCCAAGATCGAAATCTTCTTCCTGAACGCGCACGCCCATATCACCCCCCTGTCACCGGAGGAAACAGCGCGATCTCGTCGCCCGCCGATATCTTGGTTTCTGGATCCGCCATGTCCTGGTTCACCGCCACCCGGAAATTGCGCTGGGGTGCCAGTTCCTTCTCCCAGTTTCCGCCACGCGAATGCAGAAATGCGACCAAGCCGCCCACATTGACGATCCCGGCGGGCAAGGCGATTTCTTCATGAGAGGCCCCGAAGGCCTCTCGCAGCCGGGCGAAGTACAAGATTTTCAACATCGTAGGTTGCCACTCCCGTGCGCCAGGGACGGGAAACCGCTCCGGCGCCCCTGGCTATGCTCAAGCCGATATAATGGGCCACATTCTCTCATGTCCGCTATTCATTTCATGCCAACCACCCGGCCAGCCAAGCACGCCCCCTTGGGAAACGTGTTGCGCGATACCCGCAACCGCCCGCTGCGTGACTTGCGCATCTCGGTCACGGACCGCTGCAATTTCCGCTGCGTGTACTGCATGCCCAAGGAGGTGTTCGGGAAGGATTTCCAGTTCCTGGAGCGCGAGCAGCTTCTGAGTTTCGGCGAGATCAACCGTTTGGTGCGCATCTTTCGCGATCACGGGGTGGAGAAAATCCGGATCACGGGTGGCGAGCCCCTGGTGCGCCGCAAGCTGGAACGCTTGATCGAAATGCTGGCTTATTGGGACGACCTCGATCTCACCCTCACCACCAATGGCTCTTTGCTAAAGCAGAAGGCACGCGACTTGAGGAGCGCGGGCCTGAAGCGCATCACCGTGAGTCTAGATTCGCTCGACGATGCCGTGTTCAAGGCCATGAACGATGCCGGTTTCCCGGTGGATAAAGTCCTCGAAGGCATCGAAGAAGCCGCGGCCGCTGGATTCGCGCCCATCAAGGTCAACATGGTGGTCAAGCGCGGGATCAACGACCACCATGTCGTGCCCATGGCGCGTTACTTCAAGGAGAAGGGCCACATCTTGCGCTTCATCGAGTTCATGGATGTAGGCGCCACCAACGGCTGGAAGATGCAGCACGTGGTGCCCTCGCGTGAATTGGCCGCCATGATCCACGCCGAGATGCCCATCGAAACCCTGGAACCCAACTACACCGGCGAAGTCGCCGAACGCTGGCGCTACCTGGATGGTGGCGGCGAAGTGGGCTTCATCTCCTCGGTCACGCAGGCCTTCTGCGGCACATGCACCCGCGCCCGCCTTTCCGCCGAGGGACAGCTTTTCACCTGCTTATTCGCCACCCAAGGCACCGACTTGCGTTCGCTGATCCGTAGCGAAGCCTCAGACGGGGAAATCTCCCAAATGATTGAGCGCGTGTGGACAGCGCGCACGGACCGTTACTCCGAGATTCGCACCTCGGAGACGGCGAAGCTGCGCAAGGTCGAGATGTCCTACATCGGAGGCTAGGGACGCCAAAGACGTGAAGCGTGAGAGGAGAGGTGAGACGTGACAGAACCGTTCGCGCCCATCACCCATCACCCTTCACCTCTCACCCACGTAACTCACATCCATGTCCACACCCACCACACTACGCGACCTGTCCAGCGCGGACGATTACGATCCCAATTCCATGCCAGTGGACAAGGCGCGCGCGCACATTCGCGCCTTTCTCTCGCCCATTTCCGGGGTGGAGCGGCTCAATCTTCGCGCCGCGCTAGGAAGAGTCTTGGCGGAGGACGTACGCTCCCCGCTGGATGTGCCGGGCCAGGACAATTCCGCCATGGACGGTTACGCTTTCCGCGCCGCTGATTTGAAGCCGGATCAGGACACCGCGCTCATCGTGGCCGGCACCTCCTTCGCCGGCGTACCGATGAGCGGATCGATAGGCGCGGGACAAGCCGCTCGCATCATGACCGGCGGCGTAGTGCCACAAGGTTGCGACACGGTCATCATGCAGGAACGCGTCACCACGGAAGGCAACACAGTGCGCATTCCTCCTGGCCAGCGGACGGGCCAGAACGTGCGCAAGGCGGGGTGCGACATCAAGCGCGATGCCGTCGTGTTCGCCACTGGGCAAATACTGCGGCCCTCTGAGCTTGGCATGATTGCGTCCCTGGGCATCGGAGAGATTTCGGTGTACCGCAAGCTGCGGGTGGTCTTCTTCTCCACCGGCGACGAGTTGGTCTCCATCGGGCATCCACTGGCCGTGGGGCAAATTTACGACAGCAACCGCTACACGTTGCACGGAATGCTCACGCGCATGGGCGTGGAAGTGCTCGACATGGGTGTGATACGCGACGACCCTGCATCGATCGAGAACGCCTTTAGCAGCGCCTCGGAAATCGCCGATGTGGTCATCACCAGTGGCGGCGTATCCGTGGGCGAGGCGGATTTCGTCAAGCAGATTCTCGACAAACTCGGCGAAGTGTTGTTCTGGAAAATCGCCATGAAGCCAGGCCGGCCTTTGGCTTACGGGAAACTCGGTAAGGCGCATTTCTTTGGCCTCCCTGGGAACCCCGTCTCCTCCATGGTGACTTTCTACCAATTCGTGCGCGAAGCCTTGCTGGTGCTGGCAGGCGCCCATCCTGCTCCCATTCCTTTGTTGAAGGCCACCTGCACGGACGCCATCAAGAAGGCGCCGGGGCGCACCGAATTTCAGCGCGGCATTCTGTCCCAGGGCGCGGATGGCCAGTGGAGCGTGCGGCCCACCGGCGATCAAGGTTCGGCGGTGTTGAGTTCCATGAGTCTTGCCAATTGCTTCATCGTGTTGCCGGATGCGCAGGGCAATACGCCGCCGGGCACCATCGTCGGCGTTCAACTGCTGGAAGGATTTTTCTAGGTTCGATGCCAGTGACGGGCGTCATCCTCGTAGGCGGGCGAGGAACCCGGATGGGCGGCGCCGACAAAGGACTGGCGCAATACGACGGACGGCCACTGATCGAATGGATGATCGAATGCATTCGTCCGCAGGTGGACGAATTGCTCATCAACGCCAATCGCAATCTTGGCCAGTACGCTTCCTACGGCCTGACCGTGGTGAACGACTTGCGTGATGATTACGCCGGCCCCCTGGCGGGCCTCCAGGCGGCTATGACCAAGGCGGCGCATGATTGGCTGCTCATGGTGCCTTGCGATACCCCTGCTCTTCCGCGCAATCTTGTTTCCCGCCTCGCGGAAGCGGCCAGCGGCGCGAAGGCAGAAATCGCCGTCGCGCAAACACAGCAAGGCTGGCATCCCACCGTCGCGCTGCTCCGCCGCGGCCTGGCGGCGGATCTGGACGCCTTCCTCGCAAGCGGCCAACGCCGGGTTAGAGACTGGATATCGAATCAGCCTCACGTGGCGGTGTCCTTTGATGCCGCCGGTGATTTTGCCAACTTGAACACGCCCGCCGAGCTATCAAGCATGTATCCGCAACGCAAGCGCCTTACCGACATGCGCCCGCATGCGGTCAGGAAGCCGCCGGGCCGGCGAGTCGTATAAGTGGAGGCGGGGGTCGGAATCGAACCGGCGTCCACGGCTTTGCAGGCCGCTGCATGACCACTCTGCCACCCCGCCAAGGGGTTTTGGTAGGGAACCTACCGTTACAAGGAACAAGCCACCCGAAAAATCGAAAGGGAAAGCGAAGCGCCATGTCTTCGCTTTCCCTTCGGGAATTTGGAGCGGGAAACGAGGTTCGAACTCGCGACCTCAACCTTGGCAAGGTTGCGCTCTACCAACTGAGCTATTCCCGCGGAAAGCAGGGGCGGATTATAGGAGTGCCCCATGCAAAACTCAAGCTGCCGGATTACCTGCGTCCGGGTCCCTGGTAAAGCGCGCTGCCCTGAGATAGTAGACCATGGACCACAGGGTGAGGACGGCGGCCAAATAGATGAGCCAAGTTCCCAAGGTTTGGGCACGCACCGCCCCCCACACCAGGCCATGGTAGAGCAACAAGAGGATGGCCACCATTTGCGCCACCGTTTTGATTTTGCCCAGCCAAGACACCGCCACGCTACGGCTCTGGCCCAGCTTGGCCATCCATTCGCGCAAGGCCGAAATGGTGATCTCCCGGCCGATGATGATCACCGCCACCACCGCGTCCACCCGCCCTAGCTCTACCAGGACGATGAGCGCCGAGGCCACCATGAGTTTGTCGGCTACGGGGTCCAGGAAGGCGCCGAAGGCCGAGATCTGGTTAAGTTTGCGCGCCAAGTACCCGTCCAGCCAATCGGTCACCGCCGCCAAGGCAAATAGCGACGCCGCGATGAGGTTGCGTTCGTTGATGTCCAGCCACAACGCGGGAAGGTAGTAGACTCCCACGAATATTGGGATCATGACTACGCGCAGCCAAGTCAGTAGATTGGGAAGATTGAGCGGCACGTCAGTGCAACTCCGCGTAAATGCGCTCGGCCAGCGCCCGGTTGATACCCTCGACTTGCGCCAACTCATCTAAGCTGGCGGCGGCCACGCCGCGCAATCCGCCAAAATGGGCCAGGAGCTTCTGCCGCCTTTTGGGCCCCACTCCGGGAATTCCCTCCATCTTGGAGGTCCGCCGTGGCTTGGCGCGCCGTCCCCTGTGGCCTTCGATGGCAAATCGGTGGGCTTCGTCTCGAATTTTCTGGATAAGGTGTAAGCCAGGATGGTCGGGGCCAAGCCGCAGGGACTCCGGCCGGCCTGGAATGATCAACTGCTCCATGCCGGCCTTGCGCTCTTCCCCTTTGGAAACGCCTGCCAGGGGAATTTCGGACAGGCCAAGCTCATTCATGACTTCGCAGGCGCTGCTGACTTGCCCCTTGCCGCCATCGATGAGGATGAGATCCGGCAACACCCACTCCCCTCCAACGATCTTTCGGTAGCGGCGGTCCAGAACCTCGCGCATGGCCGCGTAATCGTCCCCGGCTTTCGCTTGGGCGATGTTATAGCGGCGGTATTGGCTCTTTTGCATGGACCCACCATCGAATACGACGCATGAGGCTACCGTGGCTTCTCCCAAGGTGTGGCTGATGTCGAAGCACTCGATCCTCTGCGCGGAGGCAGGCAATCCCAATGCCTGCTGCATAGCCTCCAGCCTACTCTCTTGGGTGGAATGCATCGATAACCGTTGCTCCAGTGCGAGCCTGGCGTTCGTTTGTGCCATGTTCACCCACACCCGGCGATCACCGGAGGTACGCGCGGTGAGGGTCACTTCCCGGCCAGCCTGTTCGCTCAGTGCATTGGCCAGCACCTCGGTGTCGATCTCCTGATTGAGCACGATCAGCGCGGGTACATCCCGTTCCAAGTAATGTTGCGCAATGAAGGCCTCCAGAGCTTGCGGCGCATCATAACCCTCCGCGTGCTCGGGAAAGAAGCACTTATCGCCGTGGTGCATGCCATTGCGAATGGACACCAAATTGACGCAAAGGGCCCCATTGATTTCCACGAGAGCCACCACGTCGGCATCCATGCGTTCGTCTCCGCTCACGAACTGGCGCTGCCGCACCGCCCTCAGGGCTTGGATTTGATCGCGAAAGACGGCCGCGTCTTCGTAATTTTGGGCCAATGCGGCGCTCTCCATGCGTTGTTCAAGGCGCTGCATGACTTCGCCGTCCCTTCCCCGCAAAAATAATTCGGCGTCGCGCACATCCTCCGCATAGCGCGCTTCATCGATCAGTTTCACGCAAGGCGCCGTGCAGCGGCGTATCTGGTGCAGCAGGCACGGGCGCGAACGGTTACTGAATACGGTGTCCTCGCATGTGCGCAGCCGAAATACTTTCTGCATGAGTTGGATGCTTTCCCGCAATGCCCCCGCGCTAGAGAAAGGACCGAAATACCGGTGGGGCTTCTCCAGGGCACCGCGATGAAAACCCAGCTTCGGATAGGCGTGCCCCGTCATCATCAGGTAGGGATAGGATTTGTCGTCGCGGTAAAGGATGTTGTAGCGCGGTGCCAGCGCCTTGATCAGATTGTTTTCCAGCAGCAAGGCCTCGGACTCGGAACGGGCCACCGTGGTTTCGATGCTCTCGATCCTGGCCACCATGACTTGTATGCGCGCTTCCAGGCTCGAAGTCTTCTGGAAATAGGACGCCACTCGCTTCTTTAGGTCGCGGGCCTTACCGACATAGAGCACGCTTCCATCCGCCGCGAGCATGCGGTAGACACCGGGCCGGTGCGGCAGGTTGGAAACCACTTCGCGCAGCGGCTCGCGCTCGCCAAAAACATCTTTATCCGGTGCTTCGGAGCGAGGTGTCATAAACGAAGAGGTAGATTGGAAGGCGATGAGACACCGCTTCTAAATGCGTTCATTGCGCTTCTATTTTATCCGTCTCAAGGGGCTTACGGTACAATTGCGCCCCTTTTGAATTGCCTCCCGGAATTATCATGGCCAAAGTGCTAGCAACGGAAATCCGCGTCGGAAACCTTCTAGAGTGGGATAAGCGGATTTGGCGTGTGCTGAAGTCCTACCACGTGCATGTAGGGGGGCGCGGAGGTGCCTTCATGCAGGTGGAGATGAAGGATATCGAAGTCGGTACCAAGACCAACCAGCGTTTTCGTACCGACGAAAAGATCGAACGTGCCTTCGTGGAACCGCGAGAAATGGAGTACCTCTACGCCGAGGGCAATACCCATGTGTTCATGGACAAGGAGAACTACGAGCAGCTAACCCTTGGACTCGATATTCTCGAGGGCCAAGTCGAATATCTCCTGCCTAACACTGTCATCAAAGTCAATTTTCACAACGACCGCCCCATTGGTGTCCAGCTTCCTGCCAGTGTTGTGCTGACGATCACGGAGACGGAACCCAATCTCAAGGGGGCCACGGCCACCAGTTCCTTCAAACCGGCAAAGACGGAAACCGGGCTCACGGTCATGGTGCCGGCCTTCGTGGGTGAAGGCGAGAAGATTAAGATCAACACGGACTCGGGAGAGTACGTAGAGCGCATGTAGTAGCAGGGACTACCACACGGATTATTCGCGGCCGCGATTACGCAAGGGAACGATGTTGGATGCGGGTCTTGGCTGCGCGGGCGGTGGCTGGCCAGCCCCTGGGGAAGTAAGCTTGTTCAGCGCTTCGCGCAGCTCCGCGAAACTCTCCCACATCATGCGGCTAAGGCGGATCGTGGCGCTCAACGGATTGCTGGCCTTCTTGCATTCCATATCCGCCTGAAACTGAATACCGCGCAACCTACGCTGAACATCCTGGGGTGCGGATGCAATCACCCCTTCAATCATGGCCACGCGGCGCCGCTCGAACTCCTTCGGATCGTTGCGCGCAAGCTCTTTCCACTCTGAGAAATCGAAATCCATGGGCTGAGAGTAGCACCATGATTTTTCCTGCAAACACTTTATTGTCAACTTCTTAACGCAGTTTGCAATGCTCCGCCGGAAGGCGCGCTACGCGAGCAAAGCGATCTCGGAGACGGCCTTCCGGTACGCCAGATTCTCGGGAAGATCTTTCGGATGAGCCACCACGGGCCGCGCCTTCAGCGCCTCGATGCGAGTGGACCAACCGGGCTTAGGCGATAGCGCCAACCCTGCTAATAGCGTGTCGGCTGCCTCGGGTTGGTTACACAGCAACGCAAGATCGCAACCCGCATGCAGTGCCGCTTGCGCACGCTCGGCCACGCCGCCCGCGACACTCGCTCCCTCCATGCTGAGATCGTCGCTGAATATCACGCCCCTGAAGCCATACTTTTTCCGCAAGATTTCCTGCAACCAGTGCCGGGAAAAGCCCGCGGTGTTTGCGTCGACACGGGAATAGATCACATGGGCTGGCATGATGGCGTCAAGTTGACCGCGCGCGAGCTTGGCGAAGGGCACGAGATCCGCCGCCTCGATTTGAGCCAGATCTCGGTCGTCCGAGGGAACCGCCGAGTGAGAATCGGCGGCACAGAATCCATGGCCGGGAAAGTGTTTGCCCACGGCGATCACGCCATTTTCGTGCAGGCCATCGATCAATGCTCCCGCTAGTTCGCTTACGGCATCCGGATCGGAATGAAAGGCGCGATCGCCGATGACTCCGCTCTGGCCGTAATCCAAATCGAGCACTGGGGTAAAGCTAAAGTCCACGCCATGGGCCGCCAATTCCAAAGCGATCACGCTTCCGATGTGGAAAGCGCACCTCCGCGCCTGACTTGGGTCTCGTTCCCACAGGTCCCCCAACCGGCGCATGGGAGGAATAGCGCGGAATCCCGAGCGAAAGCGCTGCACCCGTCCGCCTTCGTGATCGACGGCGATCAATAGCCGAGGCTCGCGCAATGCGCGAATATCGTTGGTCAGTGTATGCAGTTGGACCGGATCCCGGTAATTGCGCGCGAACAATATCACTCCGCCCACGCTGGGATGGGTGAGCCGGCGCACATCCTCCGCCGTGAGTTCCGTTCCAAGCACGTCGAGCATCACATTTCCCAGGGAAAGCTCAAGAGCCATGTCAGGATTCCAGAATGACGACGGCGCTGGCAAAGTGGCGCTCATCGGTGATGGACACGTGGTGGTGGTGAATCCCGCGCCTGCTCAGAAGTTGGCTGATTTCTGGGTGAAGCCGCAACTGAGGGCGGCCCAAAGCATCGTGCACGAGGCCGATGCGAGTCCAGGTTACGGGATGCCGCAGCCCGGTACCCATGGCTTTACCAAAAGCCTCTTTGACGGCGAAGCGTTTCGCCAGCAAGGCCTCTGGCCTGGGTAAGTCCGAGAGTTCCTCGCACTCATGCTGGGCGAGAATGCGGCGCGCGAAACGCATACCGTAAGACTTCCACATCTTCGCGACGCGCTCGATCTCGACGATGTCTATTCCCACACCTTGAATCACGTTGTGCGGCCTTCGGTCATCAACCGTTTCATCTCGCGCACGGCCTCCTGCCAGCCCACGAACACCGCGTGCGACACGATCGCGTGACCGATGTTGAGTTCACTGATTTCGGCGATGGCCGCAACGGCTTGAACGTTGCGATAGTGCAGGCCATGTCCCGCGTTGACGCGAAATCCGAGTTGCGCACCCAGCTTGGCGGCGCTTCGGATGCGATCAAGTTCCCCATGACGCGCTTGCGCGCCAGGCACTTCGGCGTAACGCCCGGTGTGGATCTCGATCGCCTGCGCTCCGGTCTGTTTGGCCGCGCGAATCTGGGCTTCGTCCGGATCGATGAACAAGGACACTCGAATTCCGTCGTCCATGAGTTGCTTGCAAGCCCGCGTCACTTCACCGAGGCGGCCCACCACGTCCAAGCCGCCTTCGGTGGTGAGTTCGGCCCGCCGCTCGGGAACCAGGCAGACGTCGTCTGGTTTGTGTTTGAGGGCGATGCCAAGCATCTCGGGCGTGATGGCGCTTTCCAAATTCATACGCGTGGTAATCACGGCCCGCAGAACGGCAACATCTTCATCCTGGATGTGACGGCGGTCCTCCCGCAAATGCAAGGTGATCAAATCCGCGCCCGCGGTTTCGGCCATGAGGGCGGCTTGTACCGGGCTGGGATAGCGTGTGCCACGCACTTGCCGCAAGGTGGCCACGTGGTCGATGTTGACACCGAGTTCAATCATGATCCTGCAATTCTCTTAAGAGCTGCCGCGTGCGCAACTCTTGCCCGTTCAAATAATGTCCTATGGCCTGGCGCATGAGGGTACGGCCCTCTTGGTCCGTGAGGCTGTCTTCATCCCCTTCCCGCATGTCCATAGCCAAATCCAATAATGTCTTTCCGCGCACCCTGAGGCCTGGCGCGGCTCCATTATGAGACAGCGGAACAGGTCCTCTTTCGATCTGATAAACGTATTCCGCGCCGGGTTGCACGGGTTGGCCATCCACATCGCGTTCCAGCAACAACTCATACCCCATCTCGCGCAGCAGCTCGCGTTCGAACCGCCGCAGCAACCGGGCTGGCGCGGCGCCATCCCGAAGGGCGTGAATTGCTTGCTCATAGGCGGCATACAACCCTTCGTGAGGATCTTCGCGCGGCACAAGCTTCAAAAGGAGTTCATTCACGTAGAAACCACACATCAGTTGCAGGCCCTGTAATTGAAGATGCCCCGCCTCCCAATCCACGCCGTGAAGCGTTTTCAATTCCGCCTTGCCAGACCACGTAAGCCGCATGGGCTGAAAAGCCATAAGGGTACCTCGCAGGGAAGACTTGGGTCTGCGTGCCCCCTTCGCCATCAGCCCTACCCTGCCATGACTACGCGTGAAAAATTCGACGATCAAGCTGGTTTCCCGAAAAGGGTAAGAGTGCAGGACGTATCCAGCGGCCACCTGCGCTTCTCGCGCCCTTGCATGACTTGGCCGGGCAGGCTCGATGTTCACGTGTACCCCATGCGCTTGAGCATCTGGCCGTCCTCGTCCCACCGGCTGCGCACCTTTACCCAGACTTCCAGGAACACTTTGCCGCCGAACAATGCCTCCATATCCAAGCGCGCTTGCGTGGAGATTTTCTTCAAGCGCTCGCCGCCGCGCCCGATGACGATGGCCTTTTGGCCTTCGCGCTTGACCAAAATGGCACCAGAGATTCGCCGCAGCTTCCCTTTCACTTCAAACGCCTCGATCTCCACCGCCGCGTCATAAGGAACTTCCTCGCCCAAGGAGCGAAACATCTTCTCGCGCAAGATCTCGGACGCCAAGAAGCGTTCGCTGCGATCGGTGATTTCATCGGGAGGATAGATCGCCTGTCCCTCGGGCAAGAGCGTGGCGATGGCGGCGAGCAGCGCCGGCACTTGCTTTCCCGAGCGGGCGCTGACCGGCACCACGGCGTCGAAGGGCCGCAGCTTCGATATTTCCTCCAGGAAAGGCAGCAACCGCTCCTTGTCTTTCAGTCCATCGATCTTATTCACGGCGGCCACCACCTTTTTACCTTCGGGAATGCGAGAGAGGACGAGTTTGTCGGCGGTAGTCAGTTTGAGGGTCTCCACGACCCACACCACGACATCGGCTTGATCGAGGGACGACATCGCCGACTCGTTCATGGCTTGGCGAAATTTTCCGCCACGCAGAACCTGGTAGCCCGGGGTGTCGATGAAAATTGTCTGCGCCTCCGCCGAGGTGTGAATACCCAAGATCGGAACACGGGTGGTCTGCGCTTTATCGGAGGTGATGCTCAGCTTTTGCCCGAGCAGCCTATTGAGCAAACTCGATTTGCCCACGTTGGGACGCCCAACCAACGCGGCATGGCCTGTTCGGAATGGAGGGCTCATCCGGCGGCCTTACCGGAATCCCGCAGGGCCAACTCGTAAGCCGCATGGGCCGCTAGCTGCTCCGCGCTCCGGCGGCTGGCGCCCTCTCCCGTGGCCCGGATTCCGAGTTCTGGGATCAAGCACTCCACCTGAAAAATCTGATCATGGGCCTCACCCTGAATTTGCACGATATTGTATTTTGGTAGATCCATACGGCGGCCTTGAAGAAACTCCTGGAGCAAAGTCTTGGGATCCTTGCCTAGGGATTTCGGATCGATGGTGGAAAGCAAGGGCGCATAAAGTTTTCGAATCAAACGGTCGGCGGCGGCAAAACCCTGGTCGATAAACATGGCTCCAAAAATAGCCTCCAGAGTATCCGCCAAAATGGAAGGCCGGCGAAAACCTCCGCTTTTGAGCTCGCCCTCACCGAGGTTGAGGTAGCGGCCGAGGTCCAGGCCCAAAGCAAGCCGGGACAGGCATTCTTGATTAACAAGGTGGGCCCGGATTCGAGACAAATCCCCTTCCGGGAGGTTCGGGAACCGTTCGAACAGTAACGAGGCTACGGTACAGTTCAATACCCCATCGCCCAAAAACTCCAGGCGCTCATTGTTGGGGGTTCCGAAACTTCGGTGAGTTAGAGCCTGCTGGAGGAGTTCCGTGCGCTCGAATTCATGGCCGAGCTGGGTAACGAGTGGGGCGAGGGTTTGAGCGAGGGTGCGAGGGTGCATGTCACCCTATGATAAGCATGGGGCGCTATTTTTCGATTTGGAACTCGACCAAAGCGCTGATATTGGCAATGATCGCTACCTTCTGCTCCCAATTAGCCGAAATGGTGATTCCGTTGGCACCCTTGCCTACCTGCAGATCAGAGCCCTTTACGGTGGAGAGGTATTCGGTCGTTGCACGGCGGTCAAAGGCAACCTGAATATCCCTGGGCGAAGCGCTCCTGAGATCCGGATTTTGCGCCAAGTCGCTAATGATGCGCTTCACAGTGAAGTACTCCATATAGGCCGGTAGAAGCCGGAATCCGATAATGGCGAAAAATGCAGCCACCGCCAAGACAAACATCAACGCCAATAGCGTCATTCCACCTTCGCGTTTCATAGCTTGCTCCTGTCATTTTATCGACTGCAAAATTCGGCCCAGATCGCCGAAATTGAGCCATATCAAGAACGCCTTGCCCACGATGTTGGCCTCCGGAACGAAGCCCCAGTAGCGGCTGTCGCTACTGCTGTCCCGGTTATCCCCCATCATGAAAAAGTGCCCAGCAGGAACCGTGCAAGTAAACCCATTGTCATTGTATTGGCAGTTCTCCCGGTGCGGAAACTGTCTCACCCCGCCCAACTGTAGGGCCGGGGCATCGGGATGGACCAGGATAAGATGATCGCGCTCGCCTAGTTTTTCGCGAAAACGCTTGGCACGAACATAGTTCAGCCCCCCTTCGGGATACTCGTACTCGCCGTCCTCCAGCATCCGCAGGGGTTCGTCGTTCACCAAAATCTGCTTGTCGCGGTAGGTGATCTTGTCACCGGGAAGCCCCACCACCCGCTTGATGTAATCCAGCGCGGGATTCTCCGGATAGCGAAACACCATCACCTCCCCGCGCTGGGGCCCGTTTATGTCGAGGATCTTCAGATTCGCCACGGGAAGCCGGATACCGTAGGTGAACTTGTTCACCAGAATGAAATCTCCCACCAACAAGGTGGGAATCATGGAACCCGAGGGGATCTTGAAGGGCTCCACGAGAAATGAGCGCAGGCAAAACACGATCAAGATGACGGGAAAAAAACTCTTGGAATACTCGATCCACCAAGGTTCGTGTCCGTGAGCGCGCTCGATCTCCAGGAATAGTGTCTTCTTTCGCGCCTCCAGCGCAAAATCCGTGGTTCCTGGCACTTGGGCGATTTTTTTCTCGGCGTCGCGTTTGGCCTCCTCGACTTTTGCTATCCGCTTGCGCTGAAAAATGAAGAAATCCAGCAACCAAACCCCTCCTGTCAGGAGTAGTAATCCCAGCATGAGTAGCGCGAAATTCATGGATGAACGGACATTCCCTATTTGCTGTCGACTTGAAGGATGGCGAGGAAGGCTTCCTGGGGAATCTCAACGGTTCCCACTTGCTTCATTCTTCGCTTACCGGCTTTTTGTTTTTCCAATAACTTCTTTTTTCGCGTGATATCGCCCCCGTAGCATTTCGCCAGCACGTTCTTGCGTAACGCCTTGATGGTTTCGCGCGCGATGATGTTGGAACCGATGGCGGCCTGCACCGCGATGTCGAACATCTGCCGCGGAATGAGCTTGCGCATGCGCTCCGCGAGATCCCTCCCGCGGCTCTGGGATGTCGCGCGATGAACGATGAGCGACAGGGCATCCACTTTATCGCCGTTGATCAGGATATCCAGCTTGACCAAATCGTCGGCACGGTACTCCTTGAAATCGTAATCCAAGGATGCGTATCCGCGGCTCACGGATTTGAGCTTATCGAAAAAATCCATCACCACCTCGTTCAAGGGTAATTCGTAGGTGACGATGACTTGCCTGCCCATGTACTGAAGATTCTTCTGCACGCCGCGCTTTTGCGTGCACAGCGTGATCACCGGCCCGACGTAGTCGCCGGGCACCAGGATAGTGGCGGTGATGATGGGTTCGCGTACCTCATCGATTTTTCCGGGATCCGGTAACTTGGATGGATTTTCCACATCCACCACCGTCCCATCTCGCATCAACAATTGGTACACCACCGTGGGCGCCGTGGTGATCAAATTCATGTTGTATTCCCGCTCCAAGCGCTCTTGCACAATCTCCAGGTGCAACAGGCCTAAAAACCCGCAGCGAAATCCGAATCCCAGGGCGGTGGAATTCTCTGGCTCGTAGCGCAAGGAAGAGTCATTGAGCTGTAATTTTTCCAGGGCATCGCGCAAGGCCTCGTACTCGTTGGATTCCACCGGATAGAGCCCAGCGAACACCTGCGGCTTGATCTCCTTGAATCCGGGCAATGCCTCCTTTGCGCTACGCACCACGTGCGTAATGGTGTCGCCCACTTTCGCATCCTTCAACTCCTTCACGCCCGCGATGACGAATCCCACTTCCCCCGCGGAGAGAGATTCACGCTGGACGGACTTTGGCGTGAACACGCCCACCTGTTCGCACAGATGAGTAGCCGTCGAGGACATGAACAGAATCTTGTCGCGGGGGCGTAAGATGCCATCCACCACCCGTACCAGCATCACCACGCCGACGTAATTATCGAACCAGGAGTCGATGATCAGCGCGGTCAATGGCGCATCCAGGCTACCGCGCGGATGCGGGATGCGATGAATGGCGGCCTCGATGATATCTTCGACACCCTCGCCAGTCTTGGCGCTCGCCATGATGGCATCTTTCGCCGGTATGCCGATGATGTCTTCGATTTCCGTGATCACCCGCGCCGGGTCGGCCGAAGGTAGGTCTATCTTATTGAGCACCGGCACGACCTCCACGCCTTGCTCGATGGCGGTATAGCAATTGGCGACCGTTTGCGCTTCCACGCCCTGCGAGGCATCCACCACGAGCAGCGCGCCCTCGCAGGCCGCGAGCGAACGCGACACCTCATAGGAGAAATCCACGTGGCCAGGCGTGTCGATCAAATTGAGCTGGTAGGTCTTGCCATTGCGCGCCCGGTAACTCAGGGCGGCTGTTTGCGCCTTGATGGTGATCCCCCGCTCGCGCTCCAGATCCATGGAATCGAGGACCTGGGCTTCCATCTCGCGATCGGCTAGCCCTCCGCAGATTTGAATGAAACGGTCGGCAAGCGTCGACTTGCCGTGATCGATGTGTGCGATGATGGAAAAATTACGGATATGCTCCATTAGACGGGGAAGGTTCGGTAAGGCGCGTGGGATGCACGTTGTGCCGGAACTAAAAGAGGGCACCCTGTAGGCGCCCTCTTTTCTTAATCGGCGGATTTTATATGAGTTTTCGCTCTACGACGACTCCCTCATGCGAGGGAACTCAATTGGCCGCGATGCGCAGGGGAACATACAAGGAGCCTTCTCCTCGTTTGATTAGCAAAGCGACTGTCCGCGGCCCTTCCTTGACGTTGAGGGATTGGTCTAGTTGCTCGGCCGTGGAAATCTCCTGGTTATTCACCGCCAGAATCACATCTCCGCGCCGTATGCCTGCCTTGGCGGCGGCACCTTTCGCGTCCTCGACGAACACGCCTTCGGAGATATTGAGTTCATTTTTCTGGTCCGCGCTCAATTCCGTCACCACCAAGCCCGCCTTGTTAAGGTTCTCCAGGGAACTATTCTTACCCGGCGTGGCGGGCGCGGGTTTCTTGGCGCGGTCGTCGGGAGCCTCGCCCACTACGATGGATAGCTCCTTGGCCTCGCCTTTACGCCAAATTTGCACGCTGGCTTTCGAGTTAGGCTTGGTCATGGCCACGATGCGCGGAAGCTCGTTGGAGGAAGCCACGTCCTTCCCGTCGAACTTCAAAATGACATCGCTGGGCTGAATCCCCGCCTTATCGGCTGGGCCACCCTTCTCCACGGAATTGACAAGAGCACCGCTGGCCTTGGGCAATCCGAAGGACTCGGCCAGTTCCTTCGTGACCTCTTGGATCACCACCCCTATACGCCCGCGGCTCACGCGCCCGTTCGTTTTGAGCTGTTGCACCACGTCGATCGCGACGTCGATGGGAATGGCAAAGGACAATCCCATGAACCCGCCGGTGCGGCTGTAGATCATGGAATTCACTCCCACGACGTCGCCCTTCATGTTGAATAGCGGCCCCCCGGAGTTACCTGGGTTGATGGCTACGTCCGTTTGCAGGAAAGGGACAAAGTTCTCCTGCGGAAGCGAGCGTCCCTTGGCGCTGATAATCCCCGCGGTCACGGTGCTATCGAAACCGAAAGGCGAGCCGATGGCCACGACCCATTCGCCCACCTTCAAGCGGTTGGGATCGCCCACACTGACCGCCGGTAGATTCGTCGCTTCAATCTTGAGCAAAGCCACATCGGAGCGCTTATCCGCGCCGATGACCTTCGCCTTGTATTCGCGCTTGTCGGTGAGGCGCACGGTGATGTCGTCAGCGGCCTCGACCACGTGCGAATTGGTCACGATATAACCGTCCGAGCTGAGGATGAATCCCGATCCCAGGGAGCGCGCCTCGTATTCGCGGGGCTGTGGCGGGCCAAAGCGGCGGAAAAAATCGTTGAAGGGGTCGTCTTCAGCCCCGGGCGGCACATTGGTCTTCACCGTCTGCGTCGTGCTGATGTTCACGACGGAGGCGCCTTGTTTTTCCACCAGGTCCGTGAAGTCCGGAAGTTCGCGCGACTGCGCGCCGGCGCCGTGACTCAGAAAAGAGAACAGGCCAACCAGCACAATCTTCTTGATCATTGATTTCCTTTCGGTGGAGATTTAGGTAAAGGCCGTTAACGGCCTTGCTGAATGACGGAATTTCCAATCTGCAATATGGTCGCGGAAGGCGCCTCCCCCACGACGGTGATCATATGATCCGGGACTGGCCGAAACATGATGTTCATGGCCCCGTGACGCATCAATCCCTCCATGGGGCGGCGTTTGAGAGACGTGGGCTCGATAAAAATCGAAACCGAGGCCAATCCGTCGGAATATACGATATGAGTGACGGTGCCATTGCTTCCTTCCTTGGTCCTGCGCATCTCCACGATTTTGCGAAAGCCCGCAGGAAAACTCTTCACGGCCCAGCCGGTTTCCGAGGAAGCGGATTCCGCCGACACGCTATCGCGGCGCCAATTAGGCCCGGCCTCCACGCTGGGCTTGGTCATCTCGCGGGTCACCATGGCGCCAATATCGAGTTGCGTGAAGGTAAATTGCTCCAACACTTCCTTGCGCTCATTCAGGCGCTTGGCCTTGAGCAACAAGCCGGTGGCCACGTCAGCCCATAATTTGTGGCCATAACGAAAGCCGTCCTTGGGTTCCAATAAGATGGATTGCGTATCGTAGCCCGCGATGCGCTCTGAAATTCCCATTCTAAGATCATAAAAGTCGGTTACCTGCGCCAGTTGTTCCGGAAGAAAGGCCGGAAACATGGGCCGCCCGCTCTGTCTCTCCCTGCGCAGTACACGGTTGTCGTGATCGAGGCAATACGTCTCGCCGTTCATCCGGATGACTTCGCGCTTCGGGCCGTCAAGGGTGAGGAGTCTTTCATATTCGCCTGAACGGTCCGCGTAGTGAGAGATCCTAGAAGTCTCCACCTGCTCTCCGTGCTGGTAAACGAAAGTCCCGGAATAATTGAGTTGGCGTGCCGCCTTCGCGATTTTCTCCATCCACGCCGCCGCTGGGTCGGCTTCGGCGGCCAGCACCGCCGAGGAAAACAACAAGAGAAACGCAGTGGCGCCGAAGCGCTCACCCTGGAATACTGGCCCCCTATCTTTCACTTAGATTCGCCCACGGCGGCGGCGCGCACATATGGTATGGTTCTGAAGGACGACACGGACTGGTGAGCAAGGAGGTAGTCCTCGACCTGCGCTTCCTGCGCAGCCTGCACCACGGGTGCCGGGACCGCAAGCTGGGTCTGTACCGCTACTTCCACGCGCGGCGCCGGGGCAAAATTCGTTGGCGCGCCGCTGAAGGCCACCCAAGCGACCACCGCGACACCGGCCAATCCGGCGGCCGCGGATAAAGCATAGCGAACCGTTCTTTGAGGCACTAGCCTTGGCGGCGCCAAAATAGTGGGCTCTTGCGCTAGCCGTAAGCTGACTTTGGCGGAGATCTGGCTCGCGAGCACACGCTCCTTGCGAATGGCATCGCCCGCCAAATGGTACAAGTTCCATTTTTCCTTGAGCGCTGGGTCCGACTTCATTCGCCCGATATAGTCCGGCGCTTCGCGAGAATCCAATTCACCGTCCATCAATTCCGAGAGTTTTTCCATCTCACCACCTCTTATCCTTGCCTACGTCCAACAACGGCCTTAGCTGCTCGGCTATGGATTCCCTCGCCCGAAATATCCGCGATCTCACGGTTCCGATGGGACAGTTCATAGCCTGCGCAATCTCCTCGTAACTCAAACCCTCTATTTCCCTCAGCACGATGGCGGTGCGCAATTCCTCGGGCAGCGCATCCATCGCCCTATTCACGGTTGTCGCAATCTCTTTTGTAAGCAATTCGCTTTCGGGTGTATTGACCTCTCGTAGCAACTCTCCGTCTTCAAAACCTTCCGCCTCTTCGCTATCGAATTCCGTGGTCGTGGGCGCCCTGCGGCCCAACGACATCAAATAATTCTTGGCTGTATTGATACCAATACGATAGAGCCAAGTATAAAAGGCACTATCGCCGCGAAAAGACGGCAGCGCGCGATAAGCCTTGATAAACGCCTCTTGCGCCACGTCTTCCACCTCGGCCTGGTCGCGAATAAACCGCGACAGTAGCCGCGCGAGCTTGCGCTGGTACTTCGCGACGAGCAACTCGAAGGCGTGCTTGTCTCCTCGTTGCGCGCGCACGACCAGTTGTTGGTCAACTTCGCGGTCACTCATTTCGCACTATTGTTCGAGTCTTCCTCAACAAAAAAGCGCGAATTGCTCTGCCAACGGGTACGTTAACGGAGGTCGCGCTGGCAAAGTATACCTGCGCCACCACACCGGAAGACGGCCATCGCCGCTAAGCCACAGACAATGAGACCCGCGCGGAAGTTCATTGCGGACCCTCATCCTGGGTTTGTTTCGCCACCGGAGTCCAGCGCAGCCACGTGCGCAGCGTGCGAAATTCAGCGGCTCCGGCGCAACCGGGTACCAATAGGACGTGATACGACCACCATGAGCCAGCGGGGCGCACTTGCAACAGGGTAATCCATGGGTGCACGAAACTTCCGGATTGCACCCGTCCTTGAATCTCAGAGCCCCCGCGCAGCCCCACGACGAACGCATGATCAGGGGCGATCCGAAGCGAAACCGGAGCGCGCGCGAACCACTGCATCGCATGGCGCCCCAAGCTCCAGTAGAGGCTCAATCCTGCGACGAGGGTGAGTACCAGCCCAAGCAAGTTTGGCTGCGCATGGATTACGGAAGCGGCCACGACGACATGGCCCACACACAGCCACGCGGCCAGTAATCGCGATGGAACCAACGCGATAGGGCTCACTCGTATAATTTTCCCTGTGGAACGTTCACAATACGTACCCCCTCCTTCCAAGAATCCATGAATCCCGCATCGGCCGATTTTCTCGCCAGCCACACCAGCACACCGGGCGGCCCTTCGTTGCCCTCGCTGTTCAACGATATCACGCAATTCTCCGTGCTACGGGTTACCGGTGCCGGCGCAGGCGCCTTCCTGCAAGGCCAACTCACCTGTGATGTGCTTGGCTTGGCCTTCGATCGCTGGACCTGGGGTGCCTATTGTTCCGCCAAGGGAAGGGTCCTCGCCAACTTTCTGCTCTGGGCGAGCGGGGACGCCTATCGCATTGTGCTGCCGCAAGCCCTAGCCTCTGGCATCGCGAAGCGCCTTCGGATGTTCGTGCTGCGCTCCAAGGTGGTGATAGAAGATGAGCGCGATAGTACGGTTCTATTGGGCATTCGCTTTGGCGAAGACGCGACTCTTCTAGCCACTCTGGGCCTTCTCGAACCATGGACTGAATTTGCCTTGACCCGGCAAAGCACGTTGGAGGTGCTGTGGCTGAGGGATGGCCGCGCTTTGATTGCCGCCCCTGCGCGGGACGCCAAGATTTTCCTGGCCGCGATGCAAGGGAAGGGCCATCTTGAACCGGCTGCACACTGGGACAGCCTGGCAATCGCCCAGGGCGAGCCGTGGGTGCAACCTCAGACGCAAGACGCCTTCGTACCGCAAATGCTCAATTTGGAAATTCTGGGCGGGATAAGTTTCACCAAGGGTTGCTACCCTGGCCAGGAGATCGTGGCCCGCAGCCAGCACCTGGGCCAAGTCAAACGCCGCCTATTTCGTTATGGCGCTACCCCCGGCGAAGCGATCGCGCCCGGCTCGCCAATCTTCTCCCAGGATGGGGCTGTCGTGGGCACCGTGATCAATGCGGTTCCAGGGGCGCAAGGCACCACCGAGCTACTCGCGGTGCTCCAGACACCCGCGCAAGGGGAGCACCTCCATCTCGGCAGCGCGCAAGGTCCCCTGCTTGAACCACGCCCCCTCCCCTACACAGTGCCCGGGCAGGGTGATGGCTAGCTCCTATTACATCTACTACCGAGTCCGCCAGGATTGCGTGGACAGGACCCGCGAAGTCGTGCGAGCGATGATCGGGCGCATTGATACGCTCACCGGCGTAAAAGGACGCTGCCTGCGCAGAGCGGAGGAACCACTACTTTGGATGGAAATCTACGAGGACGTTCCAGATGAGACGGCTTTCGAGCAAGCGCTCGCCGGTGCGGTGCAATCGTGCGAGTTCGCCCGGCTTCTTCAAACGGGCGCCGCGCGCAAGGCCGAACGCTTCGTGTCATGTGCCTAATTCTCTTTGGATACCACGCTCATCCGGCTTACCCTTTGGTGCTGGCGGGCAACCGCGACGAATTTCACGAACGCCCGAGCGCCCCGGCCGAATTCTGGCCCTCCAACCCCGCCATCTTGGGCGGGCGTGATTTGGCCGCTGGAGGTTCCTGGCTCGCCGTGAGCCGGCAAGGCAAGCTTGCGGCGGTGACCAATTTCCGCGATGGCCAACCCAAGGCTGCACACCGGTCGCGCGGTCATCTGGTCAGCGATTACATTGGCTCGAATCTAAATGGGGAGGAACAAATTCAATCTTTAGCACCCGTGCAAGCCGAGTACGGCGGCTTCAACCTCTTGCTATGGGACTCGCAAAGCCTGCATTACTCCTCCAACCGAATGCCCGAATACCAAGCCGTTACGCCTGGTATCCACGGGTTGAGCAATCATCTTCTCGATAGTCCGTGGCCCAAGGTCGAGGCGGGAAAGCAAAAGTTCCAGGCGCAACTCGAAGGCTCGCGCGAGCAACTCATTGGGGGGTTGTTCGATCTCTTGACGGATCGCGCGCAATCCCCCGATGACCATTTACCCCAAACCGGCGTGCCTCTCGACTGGGAGAGAAAACTCTCCGCGGCATTCATTCATACGCCCGCGTACGGAACACGCGCCTCCACAGTGATCGTCGTGGACCGCGAAGGTCATCTGGATTTCGCGGAGCGCTGTTTCGACAGCGCCGGCCAGTGCACCGGCGAGCGCCGGTTCCGGCTCATGGAGTTCGCGTCCCAGCGGAATTACAGAACACGGCTCATATAGCTGTGGGCAATACCCGCTTCCATGAACTCCTCTCCTTCCGCGGCAAATCCATGGCGCCGGTAGAACTCCGCCACGTAGGATTGCGCGTGCAAGCGCGCCACCGCGTGCCCCGCCTGCTTCGCAAGCTCCATTAATCGCACAATCAAGGCACTCCCCACTCCGCTCCTACGCCAGGCTTGCAACACCGCCATACGCCCGATGTGCCCATCCTGCAACAGGCGCCCGGTGCCGATGACCTTACCATCCTGTGTTTCGGCCATCACGTGAATGCAGCGCGCGTCCTCTTCGTCCCACTCCAATTCCACTGGCACTTTTTGTTCTTGTACGAACACGGTTTCGCGGAGGGCGCGCAACTTGTCTCGGTCGGCACTCCAATCGGCCACTAGAATTCGGTAGGGTATCGTCATGGACCCCATTATAATTTTCGCCTTCGGCCCCGTCTCACCCACCTCCACTCGCCCTTGTTCAACCGCTGGAACGACGAACACGCTGCGCAATGCACGAGCGAACTCGCCTTGCGCGCCTATTCCTCGCGATTGCTGGGCGCGGATCCCGCCTTGGTGCTGCATGGCGGGGGTAACACCTCGCTGAAAACACCTGGCGGTGAAACGCTTTGGGTAAAAGGTAGCGGCTCGGACTTGGCGCAGGTTACCGAGCGCGATTTCACCCCGCTCGCCGTTCAGCCCGTGCAGACACTCCTCCAGCAACGGCAATTGAGCAACGAGCAGATGATGGCGGCCCTGGCGCCTTGCGTGCTGGAACCAGGCCGGCCCAAGCCCTCCATCGAAACGCTCCTGCATGCGGCCCTCCCCTTTCGCTTCGTGGAACACACCCACGCTGATGCCATCCTGGCGGTGACCAATACGCAAAACGGTGAAGCCATCGCACGGCGGATTTTTGGCGATCTGGCGCCCCTGGTGCCGTTCAGGCACTCTGGATTCGGCTTGGCTAAGACCGCTTTCGAGGTTTTCGAGAAAGAGCACACCTCCCGCACCGTGGGCCTCATTATCTTGCAGCACGGCGTGTTCGCCTTTGGCGATTCGGCCAAAGAGGCGTACGAAAACATGATCGAGTTGGTCGGACGGGCGGAAACCTATCTTGCCGAACACGGCGCGTGGCATCTCCCTGGCGACGACGCCCCTCCACGATGGAGCGCGCAAGAAATCGCACTGCTACGCCGCGACATCTCGCGCGCCGCCGGGTTTCCCATCCTGGCACGTCTGCACAACGACGCACGGACTCTGGCCTTCGCACGCCGCGCGGACCTCGCGCAACTGTTGCAAGAAGGTCCGGCCACGCCGCAGCACGCGGTCTTCATCAAGCGCACGCCAATGCTTGGCCGCGACGTCGCGAGCTACGCCACGGCTTATGAACGGTACACGGGTGGCGCTTAGGGCGCCTCCGAATCGGCACCACGAGTGGTCTTGGATGCAGCCTTCTGCGCTTTGGTGCTGGGCTTCGGGCCGGACTATCTAGACATTACCAGCGACATCTTCCGCCACGGCCGCGAAATCATGACGCGCGCCAGCGCCCACGACCGCTACCAAGGTCTTCCCGCCCAAGCCATCCTGGAAGCCGAGATTCATTATGTCGGCTTCGAGCGGCGTATTCTCGAACGGCGGCACGAACCCCTGCGCGGCACCTGCTTGGGAATGGCATTGGATGATCATTCCTTGGCCGCATCCCTGAGGGAGACGCTGGCGAAAAGCGGCGCTGTCATCGTCAATCTTCTGGAGGATTCTTCGCCGGAGCGCATCGTCTCCCAGTGGGGCGGGTTGGACGCACTGGTGGTGGAGCCCTCTCAGCGCGCATGTGTGGAACCCCTCATGCCCTTGCTCGAATGCGCGCCCTTCGGCGGAAAACTCCTTTGCCTTTCGGCGAGGCCGCTTCCTTCCACGGCGAACATCCGGAGCATCGCCGTGGGGCCCGATGAAATTCGAATACTCAAAATGCTCATGCGAGAATGACGATCGACACCCTACGCTGGCGCGACGGCGCGCTCGAACTCCTGGACTAACGCGCACTCCCCAACCGTGTCGAATACGTGCGCTTCAGTAAGGCCGAAACCGTGGCGCAAGCGATCAAGGACCTCGTGGTGCGCGGTGCACCGGCCATTGGATGCGCGGCGGCCTACGGCATGGCGCTTGCCGGGGCTGCGTGCGTGGCGGCCCCCGGAGATGCACCTTCCATTCTGCGCAAGGTCCACGATGCGTTGGCGAACAGCCGTCCCACGGCGGTGAATTTATTTTGGGCACTGGACCGGCAACGAAGAATTTGGGAACAGCCGGGCGCCGCAACGGCCCTCGCGGAAAAACTCCTGGCCGAAGCTCACGCTATATTGCGAGAAGACCTAGTAATGAACCGCGCCATGGGAGCCCACGGCGCCGCGCTCATTCCAGAGGGAGCGCGAATCTTGACTCACTGCAACGCCGGGGCCTTGGCCACCGCGGGGCATGGCACGGCTTTAGGCGTCATACGCTCAGCCATCGAGGGCGGCAAGAGATTATCCGTGACGTCATGCGAAACCCGCCCCGTGTTGCAAGGAGCACGCCTTACGGTGTGGGAACTCATGCAGGACGGCATCCCCGTCACGCTCATCCCCGATAATTCCGCGGCCCATATCATGAGCCGGGGAGAGATCGATTTGGTGATCGTGGGCGCCGACCGTATCGCGCTCAACGGCGACACCGCCAACAAGATCGGCACCTACGTGCATGCGGTGTGCGCTGCTCGCCACGCAATTCCCTTCTACGTCGCCGCGCCTTGCTCCACCATCGATCCGAAACTCAAGGATGGTAGCGCCATCCCCATCGAGGAACGCGCGGCCGCGGAGGTGACGGGCTATGGCGCGGAGCGCTGGGTCCCCGAGGGGGTGAAGGTGCGAAACCCCGCCTTTGACGTGACGCCAGCGGAGTTGATCAGCGCCATCATCACGGAGAAAGGCGTTATTAAGCCGCCTTTCGGGAGCACCTTATCTCGTTGGCACGCCTAATGAATCAGATCCACGCTCCGCCCCCAACCTCAATTACCGCGCCATTGATGTAACTGGCCTCATCCGAGGCGAGGAAAGCATAAGTGTTGGCGATCTCTTCAGGCTTCGCCAAACGCCCCAGCGGTACGCGCGCGCGCATGGCCGCCAACACCTTATCGGGAATGGAGCCGATGATGCCCGTCTCCACGAACCCTGGGCACACCGCGTTGGCGCGAATGCCTTTACGCCCCAGCTCACGGGCCCAAGTCTTGGCCATGCCGATCACGCCGAACTTGCTGGCGGCGTAGTTGGTTTGGCCAAAATTGCCATACAGGCCCACCACCGACGACGCATTCAAAATCACTCCCGACCCCTGCTCAACCATGATGTGCACCACGGCCTTCGCGCAGTTGTAGGCGCCCTTGAGGTTAACGTCGATCACCTTGTCGAACTGGTGATCGGCCATCTTGGTGAGCTGGGCGTCCAGGACGATGCCCGCGTTATTGACCAGCACGTCCACGCGCCCGAAGCGTTGCATGACGCCATCGACCATCGTCTGAATAGTGGCGGGCTGGGTGACATCGACCACAAAACCGGCCGCCTCGCCGCCCGCTTGCGTAATCTTCCGCACCAGCGTGCCGACACTTGCCTGGTCCAAATCGCACACCACTACCTTGGCACCCTCGGCCGCGAACTTGATGGCGGTCGCTTCGCCAATCCCGCGGGCACCGCCGGTGATGATGGATACCTTCCCTTTTAGTCTCATTGATTTCGCTTTTCCTCGGACAAAACGCCGCACTGTAAAGAATCGCGCGGCGGCGCACAATCGCTACTTCTCGACACGCTGGCTCTCTCCCCTGCGCCCGGCGAAGAAGCGCTGCAACAAGGCCACCGATTCCCCGGCGAGCACACCCCGCGTCACGCTGGCATGGTGATTCAAGCTGGCATCGGCAAAGAGATCAACCGTGCTCCCACAGGCACCCGTCTTCGGATCGGAGGCTCCGAATACCACCCGCGCAATGCGCGCATGCATGATGGCCCCCGCGCACATCGCACAAGGTTCGAGCGTCACATAGAGGGTGGCGCCGGGAAGACGGTAATTTTGGGCGAATTGCGCCGCCGCCCGTAGCGCGATGACTTCGGCGTGCGCCGTAGGGTCATGACTTCCCACGGGTTGGTTGAAACCCTCGCCTAAAACCACGCCCTCCCGCACTATCACTGCCCCAACGGGAACTTCCAAGCGCCCGGCTCCGTTCTCCGCCAACGCCAGGGCCAGGAGCATGAAATGCCGGTCGGAATCGTTATCTTCCACTGCCTCTCCTACTATTATCTCTACCTAAGTCGGCCAAGCCGGAACAGAAACAGAAGCACACGCCTACGCAACAAGCAAGTTACAAACAAAAGAAGAACCACCGTTTGCCCTGCGGCAGAATCAAGTGGCGCCCCTCGGTGATCCGTCAAAATAAAATTGCTGCCCATCTCGGGAGAGCTAAATCGGGCGCGGTTGGGACGGTTTCAAGATCGACATGGGGCTCCGATTCCTCACTAATAAAGACATAAGGGCACCTCTAATAATTCAGCATTGTAGAGTAGAGCATTTGGAATCTATGTGATAAAAAGCCTCGAAGCGCAAAGTGAGCTTCCCCCGAAATTTCGTCTTCCAAGAGTAGGAGTTTATTCTGGACGAACTGGAGGGATTGAAGATGAAGAAGCTACCAAAGCAGGAGTACACGGCAGAGTTCAAGCAACTGGCGGTGAAGCGCGTCAAGGGAGGCCAAAGCT
>SHXO01000034.1 GCA_009693245.1 Betaproteobacteria bacterium
AATCCGTGTGCGGTTGGGTAAGTTGGATACAAAGCCAGTGAAGAGGCTCGCAAAACGCCTTGAAAGGCGCGAAATAACCCGACTGAAGGTCACCTGGCCGAGAATGAAACTCATTTCGCTAACGCGGTAAGAGATCCGTCGTAGAAAAGGGATTATTAGAGGTGCCCTATAGTGAGTCTGTTACGTAATGACGAGCGAGAATATGGGCGTCCGCATGCCCGTAAAGCGTTGCCCGCTGGCGACACCGGAATCATCGAATTGGAGCAAAAACATGCATCACTCGCGAAGGGACTTTCTACAAGGTAGTGGCGGCATCGTGGCGGCGCTTCTCGCCTGCGGCTTCCTGCGGTGCGCCGATGCCCTCGCCCTGGAATGGGACAAGGCCGCCTTCGATAAGAAAATCGACATGATCCTCGCCGCCGGCCACCGGGACCCGGCCAATGCCGCGCGCGATGAGTTTCGCCATCCCAAGGACACTTTGATGTTCTTCGGCATTCAACCTTCCATGACGGTCGTGGAAGTGTGGCCCAGCGCTGGCTGGTGGACGGAAATCTTGGCGCCCTTGCTGAAGGAGTACGGCATGTACTACGCCGCGTATATCGTGACCGACGCGCCCGGCATGCCGGCCTTTCTCAAGGAGCGCGAGAAAGCCTTCGACGCCATGCTGGCCGCCAAACCTGACATTTACGGCAAGGTGATCAAGACCAAGTTGCTTGCTCCCAAGTGGACCGAGATAGCGCCCGCCGGCTCGGCCGACATGGTGCTCACCTTCCGCAACGTACACAACTGGGCGAAGGCGGGGAACGCGGATGCGATGTTCAAGGCCTTCCACGAGGCACTGAAGCCGGGCGGCGTGCTCGTGGTCAAGGACCATCGTGCCAATCCTGGCACGCCGTTCCAACAACAGATCGACACTGGATACATGACCGAGGAATGGGTCATCGCCGCCGCGCAGAAAGCGGGCTTCAAGCTGGCGGAGAAATCCGAAATCAACGCGAATCCCAAAGATACCAAAGACCATCCTTCAGGCGTATGGACGCTGCCGCCAACGTTACGGCTCGGTGACCGGGACAAGGCGAAGTACGTGGCCATAGGCGAGAGCGATCGCATGACCCTCAAATTCATCAAACCTTAGGAAGCATCGCGTCCATGATGAAAAGACTATGTCTGGCGATCGCGCTCGCCAGTGGTGCGGTCATTCCCGGCACCATGCTGCACGCCGATTTGAATGTTGATAGCAAAGGGTTCGTCACCCTGCATTTGGGGGAGGAGAAGTGGGAGGACTATCCTGGCATATCAGGCATCAAGCGCATGGCGGTCTACGGGAACCCCTCCAAGCCGGGCCCCTACGTGATCCGGGTGAAATTCTCGCCAGGAACCATGAGCATGCCACACTACCACCCCGAGGATAGGATTCGTCACGGTGCTCAAGGGAACTTGGTGGACTGGAAAGGGCCCGGAGTTCTCACCGGGCAATACCGAACCGATTCGTCCCGGCGGCTACATGATGCATCCGGCCAAGGAAGCGCATTTTGACGGCGCCAAGGACGAGGAAGTAATTCTCCAGATAGCGGGCGTGGGGCCTAGCGGAACCCAATTCATCAACCCGAATCTTGGCACCACCGGTAGTTCACGCTAACGGAGGCGATTGGCATATGGCATGCTCAGGCACTGTCGTGCAGGAGTAGCACTTCACAATCTCCAATAAGGGCGGCCATGAAATCCCTCCAACTATCCTCGGAAGACCGTCGCCAGCATGTTCGTTTCCCCTTTTCCCAGGCGGCGAGTTTTCAGCACGAAGGCGGGATAGTTGCGGGGCTCCTCGCCGACATTTCGTTCTTCGGTGCCTTGTTCGAGATGGACGAGGATCATGCGCTGAGCGGCAAGGACGGTGCCCTACGCGTGCCCTTTGGCCGCGACCCAGAGGAGGCCGTTCTTGTAAATGCCAAGGTGGCCTACCGCCGCGACCGTTCCGTGGGATTGAGTTGGGAAGCCTTGGCGCCCGAGAACATCATCAAGGTGCGCAGACTGGCCGAGATAAGCGAGGGAAAACCCTGGCTTCTCATGCGCTCGGCCCATGTCTTGTTTTGGAGCCGCCATTTGGCCTGAAACGGTAGTTAGTCGCGAACCTTGTTCGCGACGCCCGCATCCACATGACCTGACGGCCCGGCGCTAGCCGCCGAATGGACGTGGGTCATCTGATCGTCGAAGTAAAAATCCGGTTCGAAGACCTGTAGGAAAGGCCCTTTTTCAAGGCCGCCTAGAAACATCGCTTCATCCACCTCGATATCCCAACTCATCAGCGTGCGCACCGCTCGGTCGTGGGCTGGAGCGCTGCGCGCGGTAACCAAAGCGGTGCGTATGCGCATCCGTTGCTGTGCGGTTGGTTTTTTTTGCAGTGAGTGCAACGCTCGCAGAAAGGGCTGCAACGGCCCCGGTGGCAAAGGTTCACCCGCGCGTGAACGTTCGTGCTCTTCGAAAGCCGAAAGCCCTTGTTCCTGGTAAATGCGCTCGGCCTGGTCGCTGAATAGCACCGCGTCGCCGTCGAATGCTATGCGCACTTCTCCAGGATGCCGTTCCGGGGCGTTCGGTCCCTTGGCATAGACCCGGGCCGCGGGGAAACCCGCCTCGATGGCGTAACGCACATCTTCCTGGTTCGCCGATAAAAACAAGTCCGCCTTGAGGGGTGTGAGGTGCCCAAAGGGAGACCGGCCCCGCGTGAACACTCCGCGCGTAATTGGCAACCCGTGATAATCGATGGATTTGAACACTCTCATTCCACTCACCGGGTCGTTGCGTGAAAGGATCACGACCTCGACCCTTTGGGCGTCCGCGCCATTGAAAGCCAGCAGCTTGCGGGCGAGATTGAAGGCGATCCCCGGTGCCGCGGGTTGCTCTATGCGAGACAATTGCAATTGCTGGTACGCGCTAGGATCGGCGGGGTCGAATACTTCGTTTTCTTCTTCGAAATCGAAGAGCGCGCGCGAGGAGAGCGCGACGACCAGTTTGTCATCCAAATTCGCGGGCATGGGGGCAGGCAGGAGTGTGTGGCGGATATCTTACACTTGCATTCTATCAATGCCGCGCCGGTCCGGCGCATGGAGAAGGAATGACAGCACAAATCATGGACGGCGTCGCGCTGTCTCGCGAACTGCGCGAAAAACTCAAGGACAGGACGAGCATTCTCGCGGCCCAGGGCAAGAAGCCGGGGCTGGCGGTAATGCTGGTGGGGGAAGATTCGGCCTCGCAAATCTACGTGAGAAACAAAATCAAAGCCTGTGGCGAAGCAGGCATTCATTCGGAATTGCATCAGTTGCCGGCTGGCACGTCCGAATTCGCGGTGCTGGAACGAATTCGGGCGCTTAACGAAGACCCAAGGATTCACGGAATACTCGTGCAATTACCCCTTCCGCCGCAAGTTTCGGCGCGGCGCGTTTTGGAAACCATATCCGTGCACAAGGACGTTGATGGTTTCCACGTGCATAGCCTCGGAAGTCTCGTGGCGGGATTAAGCGGCTTCCAGCCCTGCACCCCCGCCGGGTGCATGGCGCTGCTCGACCGTTACGGCATTCCGGTGCAAGGCAAGGAGGCCGTGGTGGTTGGGCGCAGCAATATCGTGGGAAAGCCCGTTGCACTCATGTTGCTGCAACGTAATGCGACGGTCACCATCTGCACGTCCAAGACGATGGATTTGGCGGCTCATACACGCCGCGCGGACATCATCGTCGCGGCCACCGGCAAGGCCGGCTTGATCCGGGGAGATATGGTCAAGCCCGGCGCCACGGTGATCGACGTGGGCATCAACCGTCTGTCTGATGGTAAGCTCGTGGGCGACGTGGATTTCCCGTCCGTTCGCGAGGTAGCCGGGTGGATCACCCCGGTTCCGGGCGGCGTGGGTCCCATGACCATCACCATGCTGTTGAGCAACGCAGTGCTAAGCGCCGAACGCGCCATGGCCGAACCCTCCCAATAGAAAACCACCATGTTCAAGAAAATAAAAGCGCTCAGATTGGACGTGGAAGCGCTCTTCTCCCAGGTGGTCCATGGCCATGGATACTTGCACTACGGATATTGGCCCGCCGGGCACGCTGACGAAGTGACATTGCAACGGCTTGGGTTGGCCCAGCGGGCCTATTTCGACAGGCTTTGCGAAGCCATTCCCGCGAGCACGAAAAGCATACTGGACGTGGGCAGCGGCACGGGCAGCAATGCCCTGGGGCTCACCGGGAAGGGGTACTCCATTGACTGCGTTTGCCCATCGCCCAAACTCAATGCCATGGCGCGCCAGAAACTGCCGTCCGCTTCGCGAATTTTCGAGAGCAAATTCGAGGAGCTTGAAATCTCCGAGCGCTACGACCTGGTACTCTTCTGCGAGAGCTTCCATTATCTTGATGCGAGATTGGCGCTGCGGCGCTTGGCACGCTACGCCAAGAAGCACGTGTTGATATTCGACTATTTTCCGCGCAAGGATAGCCAGGAGGATAAGCGCGTTTCCCGGGCGCAGTTCGGAGCGCTCATGGAACAGGAGATATCCAAGGACTTCGCCGTCCAATGGGATTTGGACGTGACGCAGTTCATCGCGCCAACGTTCGAGGTTCTCGATGGAATCAAGAACGATTTCGTCCAACCATTCTGCGTCCGGTTAATCCAAGAGCTCAAGCACGAGCACCCGGTGATGGCGCGCATGCTGGCCTTTCCCCTGCGCAAAGCGCTCGCGAAGCTACAGAACCGGAGTAACCGCCATCAGACTTTCCCCGCGCAAAACGAGTACCGCTTGCTTTTGCTTGCGCGTGGATAGGCCCATTGGCTCAACATCCAAAAAATATCTAGCACGGACAACTAAATGAGAATTTGGGCAAGAGTTTCCTTGGTAATCGCGTTGGCCGCGGCGGGAGTTTTTGGTCCGGTGGCCAAGAGCGCGGCCCAGAAAGCCGCCATTGCATCGGCGCATCCGCTTGCCACGCAAGTGGGCTTGGAAATCTTGAACAAGGGCGGCAACGCGTTCGACGCCTCGGTTGCGGTGGCGGCGGCCTTGGCGGTGGTGGAGCCTTTCTCCTCCGGCTTGGGCGGCGGCGGGTTCTTCTTGTTGCACCGCTCACTGGATAAATATGAAGTCGTCGTGGATGCGAGGGAAACCGCCCCGGGGGCCAGCGGCGATCGAACCTTTGCGGGCGCCGGTGGCAAGCCCGATGGGCGGCGGGCCCTTGATGGCGCCCGGGCCGCGGCCATTCCCGGCACGCCGGCGGGTTTGGACTGGATCGCCAAGAAGTACGGGCGTCTTCCCCTCAAGGATCTGTTGCAAGCTGCCATCGCCCTGGCGCGTGAGGGGTTTGCGGTGGATAGCCGTTACGTCGCGGCGGCAACCTTTCGCGAGCCGGTGATGAAGGGAGACGCCAATACAGCCTCGGTTTTCCTGGATCAAGGCAAGATTCCGGCGGTAGGTTTCATCGTGAAGCAGCCACAACTGGCCATTGTGCTGGAGGCCCTCGCGAACAAGGGGCGAGAGGGTTTCTACCAGGGCGAGGTGGCACGGCGGTTGGTGGAGGGTGTGGTGAATCAAGGAGGGATCTGGACCCCCTCGGATTTGGAGAACTACCAAGTCGCCGAGCGTGCCGCGCTGTCGTTTCGCTACCGCGGCGCCAAGGTGACCTGCGTGACGCTTCCGTCTTCGGGTTGCCTGGTGATGGCGCAGGCGCTGCAAATCCTGCAAGGACTCGATGTGGCAAATGCGCCGGTGGCTCAGCGCTCGCATCTGCTGGTCGAAGCATTGCGGCGCGGCTACCAGGACCGCGTGCGCTACATGGGAGACCCCGGTTTCGTGGAAGTCCCCACGGAGAAACTCGCGAGCGCCGAGTATGCGCGGCAGCGCGCGAAATCCATCGATCCCGCGCGCGCCGGCACGAGCGAAGCACTCGATATGGCGGTCAAGGAAGGCAGTAACACCACGCATTTTTCCATCGTGGATGCCGAAGGCAACCGGGTGGCCGCGACCTTGAGCGTGAACCTGCCCTTTGGGGCGGGCATGGTGGCGGGTGACACGGGCGTTTTGCTCAATGACGAGATGAGCGATTTCGCCATCGGTCCCAGTGCCGCCACGGCCTACTCCCTCACGGGCAGCGCCGCCAACGCCTTGGCGCCTGGAAAACGGCCATTGTCCAGCATGACGCCTACTTTCGTGGAAGATGACGAAGGCCTGCTGGTCATTGGAACCCCGGGCGGCTCGCGCATCATATCCATGCTGGCGCTGGCGCTCGTGGATTTCATGGACACGCGCCCGCGCGACCTCGAACGCGTTGTGAGCTTGCCTCGCTTCCATCATCAGTATCTGCCCGATCGCGTGGAATATGAACCAGGCGCATTCGATAAGGATTGGATCGAAGCCTTGAAGGGCATGGGGCACAACGTGCAGGAGGGCAAGCGCCGGTGGGGCAATATGCAGGCGGTCTATGTGGATAAGCGCTCCGGCACGGTCAAGGCTTATAGCGACCCGCGCGGAAAATCCGGCGTGTTGTTCTGATACAGTTATAGCCCTCGGTCAATAGGGCCGGGCACGCCCGGCATGGCAACAACCTTCTTCATGGAAAGCAACGATGGCAAATGAGCCCGCCGCGAATGTCGCGCAATCGAACCGTCTCCAGATCAAGAACACCTTCCTCGATTTCGAATTGCCGATCGCGGAACTCGAGGCGAAAATCGAGGAATTGCGCTATGTGCAAGACGATTCCGCCTTGGACATCTCCGAGGAGATCGGCAAGCTGCAGAAAAAGAGCCAGACTCTCACGAAGGAGATCTACGGCAAGCTCTCGCCCTGGCAGATTTCCCAGGTGGCGCGCCATCCGCAGCGCCCCTGTACCATGGACTACATACAAAACCTCTTCACGGATTTCGAAGAGCTGCATGGCGACCGCGCGTTTGCCGATGACACTTCCGTCATAGGCGGCCTGGCGCGCTTTGGCGGCCAGAGCGTGATGGTGATCGGGCACCAGAAGGGGCGCGACACCAAGGAGAAGATCTACCGCAACTTCGGCATGCCGCGGCCGGAGGGTTATCGCAAGGCGTTGCGCCTGATGCATCTGGCGGAAAAATTCGGCATTCCACTGATTACCTTCGTCGATACCCCCGGGGCCTTCCCCGGCGTGGGTGCGGAAGAGCGCGGCCAGTCCGAAGCCATCGGAAAGAACCTCTACGCCATGTCGAGCCTGCGCATTCCAGTGATTGTGACGGTGATAGGCGAAGGCGGCTCCGGCGGCGCGCTCGCTCTCGCCGTGGGGGACACCATCATCATGTTGCAGTACTCCATCTATTCGGTGATCTCACCGGAAGGTTGCGCGTCGATTCTATGGAAAAGTTCGGAGAAAGCTCCGGAGGCCGCCGATTCCTTGGGGATCACCGCAACCCGGTTGAAGTCCCTGGGGTTGGCGGACAAGATCGTGATCGAACCTTCCGGAGGGGCCCACCGCGATCCCAGCATGACGATGCAGACCATGCGCCGCGCCTTGCAGGAGTCCCTTGCGGAAGTACAAGCCAAGCCGCTCGGCGAGTTGCTGGAAGCGCGCTTTAAGCGGCTCATGGGCTATGGAAAATTCAAGGAAGCCGCCGAGCGCTAAGGCCTTCTCAAAGGTTCGCGAAACCACGCCGGAGGGGCAGGATTCGCATGAGGCGCGGGAACTAGAAGAGGGCGTGCTCGCTTTCTTGCGCGCGCATGCTCTGGCGGATTCGCGTCTATGTGTAGGATTGAGTGGCGGCATGGATTCCATGGTGTTGCTCGATATCCTTTCCCGTCTGCGCATCCATCTCGCGCATGTTCCGCAAGCCATGCACGTTCATCATGGCATCAGCGCGCACGCGGAGCAGTGGGCGCGGTTTTGCCAGGATGCGTGCGAATCCCGGAAAATTCCCCTAACTGTGCAATCCATTCGTGTCGAACGCCGGGGCGGTGAGAGTCTGGAGGAGCAAGCACGCTTGCGCCGCTATGAGGCCTTTGATAACGCCAGCGCCGATGCCATGGTGCTGGCGCATCATCTTGACGATCAATGCGAGACTTTTTTCCTGCGCTTGTTGCGCGGTAGCGGTGTCACGGGCTTGGGCGGCATGGCAGGTGAGCGCCTCTTGCACCGCCAATCATCCAAGCGCGTGGTGCGCCCGCTGCTGGCGGTCCCGCGCGAGAAAATTCTCGCCTACGCGCGCTTGCGATCGTTATCCTGGATAGACGACGACAGTAATGCGGATGCGCGTTTCGCGCGTAATTTCTTGCGCCGCGAAATACTCCCGCTCATCGAAGAGCGGTTTCCCGCCTATCGTTCGGCATTGCAGCGTGCCATGGGGAATTTGCGCGAGGCTGGGGCGTGGGCGGCCGCGAGGGCGCAATCCGATTTACAGGCGGTGCGGCAGGGGCCTCACCTCATGGTCGCTGGCTTGAAGGAGATAGGCGAAGAGCGCTCGCTCGCGGTCCTGCGCTTGCAACTGCAAGAGGAGAGTGTTCGGCCGCCCCCGCGCGCGCGCTTGGAGGAAGTCCTTCGGCAAGCTTTTCTCGCTCGCGACGACGCGCTCGTCGCGGTCGGCGTGGGGGAGGGCTTCTACCGGCGTTATCGCGGCGCACTTTCGTGGGTGCGCACGGCTGCGCCAAGCCGCGGCGAAATTGCTTGGAGCGGTGCATCGTGCCTCGCCGTTCCTGGAGGGGAGCTAAGATTCATGGAGCGCCAAGGCGAAGGATTGAGCCAGGCCAAGCTCATGCAAGCACCCTGCGTGGTGCGGTTTCGGCGTGGAGGGGAGCGCATGCAACTCGCTCCAAACCGTCCGAGCCGTTCGCTCAAGAATCTATTCCAAGAAAACGCGATCGCGCCTTGGGAGCGCGACCGCCTGCCTTTGCTTTTGCAAGGCGAACAATTGGCGTGGATAGCGCGCCTGGGTTACGACTGCCGCATGCTCGCGCAGCAGGGCGAGCCCGGCATAGTCATTCAATGGGTTACTTCTTCGAGCGAGATCGCTTCGGAGGGCTAACGATGGCGGTTTCACCCAAGTCCTTGAGGGTGGCGGCTGCTTTCTTCGCCTCCTGCTTGGTGCGAAAAGGCCCCACGACCACGCGCGTTTCGGTGTAGGCGGGGACGCCGCGTTCCTTGAGTTTTGCCAGCAGGGAATCGGCGTTGGCGTAGGTGTTGAAGACTCCCATCTGCACGGTGTATCCCTTACCCGGCGCGATTGGGGCGTCCTCTAGTTTCAATATGGCCGAGGTGGTTTTCGGAGTTGGCGGGATTGCCGCGGCTGCGGGTGGATCATGCTGCGTGGGAGGCGGGACGTGTTCCGCCGGTTTGGCGGGCACGGCAGCCACGGGGGCCGCCGGCGGGGTGGTCTCCGCGGGGGTGGCCGGTGCCAGAGGCGGGCTCGCGGGTGCTGGGGGCGCGGCCTGCGAATCGGGGACACGACTCACTTCAGGCGCGGGAGGCGGCACGGTATCCGCCGTATTTGCCGGAGTTTCCAATGGGGGAGATACGGGCGCGACCGGTCTGGGTGCATCGGCGGACCGCCGTTCGATGAACACCAATCCGCCGATGGCGGCGACGATGAGGAATAGCGCGATCGCAAGCCCCGCAAAAGCCCGTTTCTTGACGCTTTCTTCGTTCGATAAAGTTGGGGGTTCCGCCATGATTCTTCTACGGGGGAGGAGAGATTGCAGATAAGCGCTCTGGATGGGGCGCGATGAAGGGATCACGCCTGGTTTCTTCTTGGGCACGAGGAGTTCCTCTCCTAGTTCGTCCCATGACCGCCGCCGAAGACGGTGCATCCTTTCTCGTTCCGCCGGCTTGGCGGTATATGACAAGAGGGTGCGATGCTAGCATCGTTTTAAGTCATTGCTTATAGGGGGCGGACCCCATGGCGTCCAAGATGCCACCAAGATTGGCCTTTCTTTCAACGGGTTATCGTGCTACTCTTCGCACCCTTCCGGACTCGCCGCCGGTATGCGCCATGTAAGCGGCGAGCCAGTCTTCTCAGCATTAATCTTTAAGTCTAATAACCGGGCGTTGCGCCCGTGCACCTGTCGGAGTAGAAATGGCAACTGAAAGAACCCTATCCATCATCAAACCTGATGCTGTCGCCAAGAACGTCATCGGGCAAATTTATTCGCGCTTCGAAGCGCGCGGACTCAAGGTCGTGGCGGCCAGGATGATGATGCTCTCAACGCAGCAAGCGGAAGGATTTTATGCGGTCCATCGCGAGCGCCCCTTCTTCAAGGATCTGGTCAAGTTCATGACCTCGGATCCCGTCATGATCCAAGTCCTGGAAGGCGAAGGAGCGATTCAAAAGAACCGCGATCTCATGGGCGCCACCGATCCCAAGAAAGCCGCGGCGGGTACCATCCGCGCGGATTTCGCCGATAGCATCGACGCCAACGCCGTGCATGGCTCCGATGGCCCGCAGACGGCGGCGAGCGAGATCGCTTACTTCTTTTCGTCCCTCGACTTGCATTCGCGCTAATTTCCGTACCTTCGATGGAAAACCTTCTCGGCTACGATCTATCCGGCTTGGCCAGTTATCTGGAGGCGCGCGGCGAGAAAGCGTTTCGGGCGCGCCAACTGTTTCGCTGGATTCACCAGCGCGGCAAGTCGCGCTTCGAGGATATGACGGATTTCGCCAAATCCTTGCGAGAAAAGCTCGCGGCGGATTCCGTGGTAGGGCTGCCCATCGAGCGTAGCTCGTCGGTGGCGGCGGACGGCACGGCGAAGTGGTTGCTCGATGTGGGCGGTGGTAACGCGGTGGAGACGGTCTTTATCCCCGAAACCCGCCGCGGGACTCTGTGCGTATCGACACAGGCGGGCTGTGCCCTGGCGTGTACCTTCTGCTCGACGGGGCGCCAGGGTTTCAACCGAAACTTGAGCGTTGCCGAGATTCTGGGCCAGGTGTGGTGGGCGCGGCACGTCTTGGCGCAGCGCTTTCAAACGCTGCCCCACGAACGCATCATCAGCAATGTTGTCTTCATGGGCATGGGCGAACCCTTGACCAATTTCGATCATCTCATCACCGCGCTTCACGTGCTGTTGGACGATTTCGGTTATGGGCTCTCGCGCCGGCGGGTCACCGTGAGTACCTCGGGAATCGTGCCCAATATCGACCGCCTGCGAGAGCAATGTCCTGTTGCCTTGGCGGTCTCCCTGCATGCGCCCAACGACGAACTACGCGACGAGATCGTGCCAATCAACAAGAAGTATCCCCTGGCCTCGTTGATGGAAGCGTGCCGCCGCTACGTGGGGGCCGCCGCCGCGACCGGCGATTCCGGTGAACCGGGCGAGGAATTCGCCAGCGAAGACATGGGTTGGAGAAAGTGGACGCGAGCCGGTTCGCCCAGGGATTTCATCACTTTCGAGTACGTGATGCTGGACGGGGTCAACGATACCGCAGCTCACGCCCAGCAACTTGCCGCGCTCACGCAAGACGTGCCGTGCAAGTTCAATTTGATTCCCTTCAATCCCTTTCCCGGTTCGGGCTACCAACGCTCAACGGACCAGGCCATCGAGCGTTTTCAGGGGATATTGCTCAATGCGGGCTACATTACGACGGTGCGTAAGACGCGAGGCAGCGACATCGATGGCGCCTGCGGGCAATTAGCGGGAGAAGTCCAGGACAGGACCCGGAGAAAGGATAAGATGGCATTGGGGATGAGCGCTTGAATATATTCCGCGCATGGGTGCTAGCCGCCGTGCTATGCGGGTGCACGAACAATCCATCCACCTCGCCCAGTAAACGGGAGGCGGCCAGCCAAGACTTGACCAATCGCGCCCATGCTCACATGGAACTCGGCATGGGCTACTACGAGAGTGGCAAGCATCAGTTCGCCATCGAGGAGCTCAATGAAGCGCTCAAGGCGCGCCCCGATTATGTGCCCGCCCACAGCGGACTAGCCTTGGTGTACATGGAATTGAGGGAAGACAAGAAAGCCGAGGCCGCTTTCAAGAAAGCACTGCGATACGAGCCGGGCAATTCTTCGGCGCGCAACAACTACGGGCAGTTCTTGTGCTCGCGCGGGCGCACGGAGGAAGGGTTGCGCCAATTGCTGGAGGCGGTTAAAAACCCGCTCTACCAGGCCCCTGATACCGCGTACCAGAATGCTGGGGTGTGCGCGCGGCGGATTGGGGACAATACGCGGGCTGAAGAATATTTTCGCCAAGCCGTTATGCGAAACCCAAGGCACGCGCAAGCGCTGCTCAATCTTTCCGATCTGAATTACCTCAAGAAGAATTACCCCACAGGCAAAAATCTATGCCGACCGATTGCTTCAGGATTCGCAGTCCCCAGGACCGGATCTGCTCTGGCTCGCGACTCGGATCGCACGCAAACTAGGCAATGGAGACGGCGTGATACAGCATGCGAATCAATTGCGGCGGCGCTTTCCGGATGCGCCTGAAACCCGCGCTTTGCTAGATGGCCGATTTGAATGACCGAAACCACTACTCCTGAAATCACTGCCCCTGGCGTCGGGGCGCAATTGTCGCAAGCGCGCCAGGCGCAGGGCCTGAGCTTGGGCGAGATGGCAAGACAGCTCAAACTGAGCGTTAAGCAAGTCGATGCGCTCGAACGCGATGACTACAGCAATTTTCCGGGTGCGCTCTGGGCCCGGGGATTTTTGCGCAATTACGCGAGATCGCTCGGCCTCGACGCCGATGCGCTCATCGAAAAATCCGGCTTGGCGGGCGAGGTGCCAGGAAGCATCATCCCCGGCGCCGGTACTCCGTTGCCCGCGGATACGACGCGCGAGCGGCGCAGGACCGTGTATCTCGTCATAGTCTTTGTCGTGCTGGGCTTGTTTGTTCTGGGGTTGCTCGGCCAGCGTGCCAGCAAGGATCGCTCGCACGCGAGCGCGCCGGTGACTTCCCCCGCGACTTCCCCGGCGGTGCCCGCATCGAGCCCGGCTCCCGAAACACCCGCGCCGCCCCCACCGGCGCCTGTCGCTGCCACTCCGCCCGTTGGCGGCGAGATGCCTACCGCATCTACCCAAGTAACTGCCCCCGAGGTACCCAAGGCGCCAAGCGCGGCCAGCGTGACCACACCGGCCAACCCGGTGCCTCCCGAAATTCCCCAGACCGGCGGCGCTGCGCAGAGCGCTCCGGCGCCACCCGTGGTATCGAGCGCCGCTCCCGCCGCCCCGGCCACCACCGAGGCTGCCGCTCCCGCGGCGCCTAAGCCACGCACCCTTCGCTTCACTTTTACCCAGTCCGTGGAAGTGGAAGTGACCGATGCCAATGGCGTGGTCTTGTTGGCCAATTTGCAGGCGGCCGGTACCGAGAAGGCCGTGCGCGGAATGCCCCCCTTCAGCATTTCCGTGGGCAATGTCCATGCGGTGAGGTTGGTCTACCGAGGACGTGAGATCGATCTGATGTCGCGGGGGTGGAACGGAGTCGCCAAGTTTTCGCTCAAGTAGGAACGCCTTGAGACGCCGCAATCCGCAACCATGATTGTTCGCAGGCATACCCGCCAAGTCGCCGTCGGGTCAGTGACCATGGGAGGGATGGCGCCCATCGTGGTGCAGTCCATGACCAACACGGATACCGCCAATGCGGCAGCCACCGCGGCGCAGGTAGCGGCTCTTGCGCGGGCGGGTTCGCAGCTTGTGCGCATCACCGTCAATTCTCCCGAGGCGGCGAGCCAGGTGGAGAACCTCTACAACCGCTTGGCGGCCATGAACCTGCGGGTTCCCTTGGTGGGAGACTTTCATTACAACGGGCACAAACTCCTCACTGACTATCCGGGTTGCGCGCAAGTCTTGGACAAGTACCGCATCAACCCGGGTAACGTAGGGCGTGGCGCGAAGCACGACGAGCATTTTTCCATGTTGGTTGAACTCGCCTGCCGCTACGGGAAGCCGGTGCGCATCGGAGTGAACTGGGGCAGCCTGGATCAAGAGCTCCTGGCGCGCATGATGGACGGGAACGCACGCGCCTCGCGGCCCCTGGACGCGAAGACCGTCATGCGTGAAGCCCTGGTGGTATCCGCCATCGGCAGCGCCCAGCGGGCCGAGAAGCTGGGGCTCGCGGGAGATCGCATCGTCATCTCCTGCAAGGTGAGCGACGTGCAAGACCTCATCAAGGTCTACCGGGAGTTGGCGCGGCGCTGCGATTACGCTTTGCATCTTGGCTTGACCGAGGCCGGCATGGGTTCCAAGGGGATCGTGGCGTCCACGGCAGCCCTTGCCGTGTTGCTGCAAGAGGGGATCGGAGACACCATACGCGTGTCCTTGACCCCCGAACCCGGAGGCGACCGAACGCGGGAAGTGATCGTGGCGCAGGAAATCCTGCAAACCATGGGAATTCGCTCCTTTACCCCCTTGGTGACGGCCTGTCCGGGCTGCGGCAGAACCACCAGCAGCTACTTTCAGGAACTCGCCGATTCCATCCAGGTCTGGCTGCGGGCTCAGATGCCCTCGTGGCGCTCGCGTTATCAAGGCGTGGAGGAGTTGCGGGTGGCGGTGATGGGCTGCGTGGTGAACGGCCCGGGAGAGAGCAAGCAGGCCGATATTGGCATCAGCCTACCGGGCTCCGGTGAACAGCCGGTGGCCCCCGTCTTCGAGGACGGAAAGAGAACCGTGACGCTGAAAGGCGATCGTATCGCCGAGGAATTTCAGGCGATAGTCAGCCGTTACATCGAGCGCCGCTACGCCAAAATCGCGAAAGAGGCGGAGCCTTTCGGCGTTTGACGCGATCTTAGGACCATGACTCAGACCATCCAGGCCATTCGGGGCATGAGCGATGTGCTCCCCGGAGAGGCACACCTTTGGGAGTTTTTCGGCGACACCGTGCGCGATTGGCTGCGAGGATATGGTTACCGCCAAATCCGCATGCCCATCCTGGAGAAAACAGAGCTCTTCGTGCGCTCCATCGGCGAGGTGACCGACATCGTCGAGAAGGAGATGTATAGCTTTACCGACCAACTGAACGGTGAAGGCCTGACTCTGCGCCCGGAGGGAACCGCCTCTTGCATGCGGGCCGTCGTGCAGCACAACCTCCTGCACACCGGGCCGCAGCGCCTGTATTACACCGGCCCCATGTTTCGCCACGAGCGCCCGCAGAAGGGACGCTACCGCCAATTTCACCAGGTAGGCGTGGAAGCCGTGGGACTCACGGGCCCAGACGTGGACGCCGAACACATGGTGATGGCGGCGCGCTTATGGGCACGCCTCGGTATCGAAGGATTGCGGTTGCAGATCAACACTCTGGGGAGTGCCCAAGCACGCGCCCGCTACCGCGCCCGTTTGACGCAATACCTGCAAACCCATGAAAGCGCGCTGGACGAGGATTCGCGCCGCCGCCTGCACCGCAATCCGCTGCGCGTGCTGGACAGCAAGAACCCGGCGATGGAACCCATCATCCGCGAGGCGCCGCGCCTCCTCGACGATCTGGACGAGCCCTCGCTGCAAGCTTTCGAGCAACTGCAAGGACTGCTGCGGGCAGCGGGGGTAGCCCACGATATCGATCCGCGTCTGGTGCGCGGCTTGGATTACTACAATGACGCAGTCTACGAATGGGTGACGGACCGGCTGGGTGCGCAATCCGCTGTGTGTGCCGGCGGGCGCTACGATGGCTTGGTCACGCAGATTGGCGGCAAGGAAACCCCCGCTTGCGGGTTCGCCATGGGGGTCGAGCGTTTGTTGGCTTTGCTGGAGGAGTTTGGCAAGCCACCCGCGCCATGGGCACCTTCGGTCTACTTGGTGCACGCCGGCAGCGGGGCCGAGGAACGCGCTTGGACCCTGGCCGAGAAACTACGCGACAATGGCATCTCGGTTGTGCTTCACTGCGGCGGCGGCAGTTTCAAGTCGCAAATGAAGCGCGCGGATGGGAGCGGCGCACGCTACGCCTTCATCCTGGGGGAAGACGAAGTGGCGCAAGAACGGGTAAGCGTGAAAACCCTTCGGGAAGCACGCGAGCAACTATCGCTACGGGTGGAGGAGGCCATTGCCCTTCTTGCCCAAGAATAAGGAGCCTACATGGCGGTATACGATCTGGAAGAGCAAGAAACGCTGGATTCGCTGAAGTCTTGGTGGAAGCGCCAAGGCCATTACGTGGCGGGAGGGCTGATGGTGGTGGCGCTGGCCGCGGCGGGTACGCAAGGGTATCGCTATTGGCGTAACACCCAGACGGTTAAGGCGGGCGAAGTCTATGCCCAGCTCGAACAGGCGGTGCGCGACAACGATGCCAAGAAAGTACGCGAAGTCGCCGGTCATATTTCGGAGAGCTATGCATCGACTGGCTACGCCGCCATGGCGGCGCTTGCAGCCGCGAAAGCGAGCTTCGAGGCGGGCGACCTCAAGAGTGCCGCCGCTCAGTTGAAGTGGGTCGTGGACAACTCGAAGGACGAGGAACTACGTGCCGTCGCGCGCCTGCGCTGGGCAGGTATTCTGCTCGACGAAAAGAATTACGACGCGGCGCTGGCGCAATTGAACGAAAAACATCCGGAAAGTTTCGGCGCGCTATTTGCCGATGCGCGTGGCGATGTCCTGGTGGCCCAGGGCAAGCCCGGCGATGCGCGCACCGCCTATAAGCTTGCGTTGGAAAAGTCGCCTCCGGATAACGCCTATCGTCCCGTGATACAGGTGAAGCTCGACGACTTGGGAGGCCACCCTTGAGATTGGCCGTGAGCCTCGCCCGCGGGGTCATGTTCTTAAGTGTATGCCTGCTGGTGGCTTGCAGTTCCGATCCACCCATTAAGCCGGCGGCACTGAAGGATTTTCCGCAGACTGTGCGCGCCAAGAAACTCTGGACCAATGACGTCAGGGCAGGAAAGACTTACAACTTGAGCCCCGCCAGCGCCGAAGGCGACATATTTGCCGCCGATAGCAAGGGCCGCATCATGAGGATGGATGGCGCCAACGGAAAAACCAAGTGGAAGATGGATACCAAGGAGCCCATTTCCGCAGGTGTGGGCATTGGAGGCGGACTGGTGCTAGTGGGGACCGCGAAGGGAAAGATTTTGGCCTTTGGTTTCGACGGGAAAACCAAGTGGAGCGCCATGGTGACGAGCGAGGTCTTGGCGCCGCCGGCTGCCAACGAATCCTGGGTGATCGTGCGCAGTGGCGATGGCAAAATTTTCGGCCTGAGCGCGGCGGACGGGGTGCGCAAGTGGGAATATCAAAGCGTGCTGCCCGCGCTGATCCTGCGCACGGAGGCCAGTGTAAGTCTGGAGCAAGAACATGTGTTCGCGGGGTTGCCAGGCGGGAAGGTCGTGGCGCTGCGCGTGAACGATGGCGTGCAGTTGTGGGAGGCCAGCATTGCCGTGCCCCGAGGGGATAACGAGATCGAGCGCATCGCGGACGTGTCCGGCGAACCCCTGCGCGACCGTTCGCTTGCCTGCGTGGCGAGCTACCAGGGCAGGGTGGGTTGCTTCGATCTCGCCAAGGGGGCGGGTCTATGGTCCCGCGAAGCCTCGTCGGCCCAGCGCCTGGCGGGCGATGACAAGGCGGTCTATCTGGTGGATGATCACAGCCGCGTGTACGCCTACGAACGTGAAAGCGGCGGGGTGCTATGGAAACAGGAAAAACTCTTCGGGCGCCATTTGACGGCGCCTCTTGTCATGGGCGCCCATTTGATAGTCGCCGATTTCGAGGGTTATGTGCACGTGCTCAACACTCAGGATGGCGCGCTGGAGGCGCGTCTTCGAGCGGATGGCGATCCCATAATCGCGGCGCCGGTATCCACCGGGCAATCGGTGGTGGTGCAATCCAGCGACGGCGATCTGACCGCGTTCACCCTTCAGTGAAGCCCACCTTCGTGATCGTGGGCCGCCCTAATGTGGGCAAGTCCACCCTCTTTAACCGCCTGACGCGAACCCGCGACGCCATCGTCGCCGAAGTAGCTGGGCTGACCCGCGACCGCCATTACGGCCGTGGTAACGCCGCGGGCCGGGCCTTCGTGGTGGTGGATACGGGCGGTATCCAGCCCGATAGCACCGAAGGCGTGTTCCAGGAGATGGCGCGCCAGGCGCAACTGGCCATGGATGAGGCGGACGTCTTGCTGTTCGTGGTGGACGCCAGGGCAGGATTGACCCACGGTGACCGCGCCATCGCACTGCAGGTCAGGCGCAGTGGCAGGAAAGTCATTCTCGTGGCCAACAAGGCGGAAGGTTTGGATCCTGCCCAGGCTAGCGCCGAATTTCATGAGCTGGGATTAAGCGACGTCATTCCGGTCTCGGCGGCTCATGGCCAAGGCGTGCGAGAGCTCATGGAATGGGCACTCGAAAGTTTTCCGGCCGAGGCGGCCGAAGCCGGTAGCGACGAGCCCAGGAGTCCGCGTATCGCCATCGCCGGGCGCCCCAACGTGGGCAAATCCACTCTGGTCAATGCCATCCTAGGGGAGGAGCGCGTCATCGCCTTCGACGAACCCGGCACCACCCGCGACAGCATTTACATCGATTTCGAGTGGCGCGGGCGGCCCTATACGCTGATCGATACCGCCGGGGTGCGTCGGCGCGGCAAGGTGTCCGATCTGGTTGAGAAGTTCTCCGTCATCAAGACCCTCCAGTCCATCGAGGACGCCAATGTCGTGGTGTTGGTGCTCGACGCCAGCCGCGAGGTGTCCGACCAGGATGCGAGCCTCGCGGGGTATGTGCTCGAAACGGGGCGGGCCGTGGTCGTGGCCGTCAATAAGTGGGATTTCGCGAGTGCCGAGGACCAAGCGCGCATCAAGCGCGAGTTGGAGCGTAAGCTCGGTTTCCTCGACTTCGCCAAGGTGCATTACATTTCCGCGAAAAATGCCAAGGGGCTGGTCCCCATGATGGCGTCCGTGGCAAAAGCGTATGCCTCGGCGACGCTGAAACTTTCCACTCCGAAGCTCACCAAGACCTTGAATAACGCCGTGCTGCGCCAGGCCCCGCCGCGCGCGGGAATGGTGCGGCCCAAACCGCGCTATGCTCACCAAGGGGGTTCCAATCCGCCCCTCATCGTCCTGCACGGCAATGCCTTGGACCGGTTGCCAGAGACCTATAAGCGCTACCTGCAACGGGTGTTCACCAAGGCCTTCGAATTGGAAGGTACCCCCGTTCGCATCGAATTCAAAACCGGGCACAACCCTTACGCCGAGCGCGACTAAACAATTACACTAGATTATGATGCTCTCATGCGGATATCATTTAGCGTGCGGCACGATATACCGAGGCCAAAATGTGGCGTAGAGTGCGGTGCGCGCAATTTTGAATTGCGCCGGACCACCGTGCCGACTATATTGGCGGTGGGAAAGTGAAAACAACCTAAGACAAGCATGGAGGCACCATGAGCGGCAAGGGGCAATTATTACAAGACCCGTTCTTGAACACGCTGCGAAAAGAGCACGTTCCGGTATCGATCTACCTGGTGAATGGCATCAAGCTACAAGGGCAAATCGAGTCCTTCGACCAGTACGTCGTGCTGCTTAAAAATACGGTGACGCAAATGGTTTATAAACACGCCATCTCCACCGTGGTTCCCGCCCGGCCCGTCAGTCTGAATCTAGAGCAAGCCACTGAGTAATATTTGGGTGGTCCTTGCCCTGCTCCGGGGTACGTTGAGTCTGGCGGAGTCCCATGATTGAGCGGCCGCGCGCGGGCGAGAAGGCCTTGCTCGTGGCCATGGATCTGGGAGATCCGGGATTTTCCTTGAGCCGCGACGAACTCCAGTTGCTCGCCGTGAGCGCGGGGCTCACGGTGCTCGGAACCCTATCGGGGCGCAGGTCGCGAATCGACGCGGCTACCTTCGCGGGCAGCGGCAAGGTGCAAGAAATCGCGGATGCCGCGCGCGAGACGGGCGCGAACGTGGTGATCTTCAACCACGTGTTGTCGCCCGCTCAGGAACGAAACCTCGAGGAGGCCCTCAAATGCCGCGTGGTGGATCGCGTAGCCCTCATATTGGATATCTTCGCCCAGCGTGCCCGCAGCCATGAAGGCAAGCTGCAGGTCGAATTGGCGCAACTCACCCATTTATCCACGCGGTTGGTACGCGGCTGGACCCACTTGGAACGCCAGCAAGGCGGTATCGGACTGCGCGGGCCTGGCGAAACCCAGTTGGAGACTGACCGCCGCCTTATCGGAAAGCGCGTGAAAATTCTCAAGGACCGCATCGCCACCGTGCGCAAGCAGCACGACGTGCAACGCCGGGCGCGCAGCCGCAACAAGGTGTTTAGCGTTTCCGTGGTGGGTTACACCAACGCGGGCAAATCCACTTTATTCAACCGCCTGACCAAATCGAAAGCCTACGCGGCCGACCAGTTGTTCGCCACGGTGGATACCACCAGCCGGCGGCTGGTGTTTCCCAGCCGCCGGCACCTGGTGTTATCCGATACGGTGGGATTCATCCGCGACCTGCCGCATACGCTGGTCGCCGCCTTTCGCGCGACATTGGAAGAAACCGCGCGCGCCGATCTTTTGTTGCACGTGGTGGATGCGGCCAATGCCGGATTCGCGGGCCAGATCGAACAGGTGAACGGCGTCCTCGCCGAAATTGGGGCGGGCGAAATTCCTCAAATCATGGTGCACAACAAGATCGACGCGGCGGGGCTCACGAGCGCATTGGAGCGAGACGAGTATGGTAGCATTTCGCGCGTTCGCGTAAGTGCCCGGACTGGCGAAGGCATCGATATGTTGCGTGCGGCCATTGAAGAACAAGTGCCGCTCCCTCGTATGCGTGAGGCGGAATCCCCGGCGGCGGTGCTGTCGTGACAACGCCAACCATTTCGGCGGCCGCGCCATTCGTGCCTAAATCAATCCGCTTTTATTCCAACCGCTTTTTATTCCCACGTGTCTTTTCCCACGCTTCTTTTTTCAAACACTATTAATGGCTCCTAACGATCCACAGTGGGGCCGTCGCGGTGGCGACGGGCCTCCCGATCTGGACGAGCTCTTCAACCGATTGCGCGAAAAATTCGGCGGGCTGTTCGGAGGCAAGGGCCCCCGTCCGCCTAGCGGCGGGCCGGCCGATTTCAAGCGATTCGGCGGAGGGGTCGGTCTTCTCGCCGCGCTGCTTGTCATTATCTGGCTGGGCAGCGGTTTCTATATCGTGAATCCCAGCCAGCGCGGCGTGGTGCTGCGCTTCGGGAAGTACGTGGAGACCAAGCAGGAAGGCCCGCGCTGGCATCTTCCCTATCCCATCGAGAGCGTCGAGTTGGTGAATCTGTCCCAAGTCCGAACCGTGGAAGTGGGATACCGCAACAGCGACAAGAACAAGTCGCTGAAAGAATCCCTAATGCTCACGGACGACGAGAACATCATCGACATGGAGTTCGCCGTTCAATACACCCTCAAGGATCCCATCGCATTCCTTTTCAACAACCGCGATGCCGACCAGGAAACCGTGCGGCAAATCGCGGAATCCGCCATTCGCGAAGTGGTGGGCAAAAGCAAGATGGATTTCGCGCTCTACGAGGGGCGCGAGCAGATTGCGCTAAACATCAAGACGCTCATGCAATCCATCCTCGACCGGTATGGCACGGGTGTGAGCATCAGCCAGGTCACCATGCAACAGGCGCAACCTCCCGAGCAGGTGCAAGCCGCCTTCGACGATGCCGTGAAGGCCAACCAAGATCGCGAGCGGCAGAAAAACGAGGGCCAGGCCTACGCCAACGACGTGGTGCCCAAGGCGCGCGGCAGTGCCTCGCGCCTGTTGCAAGAAGCGGAAGGACATAAGCAGCGCGTAATCGCCAACGCCGAGGGTGAAGCCTCGCGCTTTCGCGCGGTGGCGGCGGAGTACAAACGCGCGCCCGGCGTGACGCGAGACCGCCTCTATATCGACGCCATGCAACAAGTCATGTCCAGCACCACCAAGATTATCGTCGATCAGAAAGCGGGCAGCCTGCTGTACCTGCCCTTGGATAAGATCATGCAGATGTCCGCATCGGGCAACGGCGCGGTTCTGGGCGACGGCACTCCGGTTCCAGAGGCGGCGGCAAGTACGCCGCCCAATGTGGAATTGCTTCCGCGCTCCAGGGATGCCTTTAGAAACCGTGACCGGGAGTCGCGGCCATGAAACGTAGCTTTGGTCCAGTGGCCGCCGTGGTCATCGTTGTCTTGATCGTCCTGAGCCTGGGTATCTTCTCCGTCGACCAGCGCCAGAACGCCATCGTATTTCGCTTGGGCGAAACCATTAAAGTCATCAAGGAGCCCGGTATTGCCTTCAAGATCCCATTGCTCGATAACGTGCGTTTCTTCGATACCCGCATCCTCACCCTGGATGCGGATGACCCCGAGCGTTTCATCACCTCGGAGAAGAAAAACGTCCTGGTGGATTCCTTCGTCAAGTGGCGCATCGTCGACGTGCTGGAGTATTACAAGAGCGTGGACGGCGATGAGGCCCGTGCCCGTATCCGCCTTTCCCAAACGGTGAACAGCAGCTTGCGGGAAGAGTTTGGCAAGCGCACCATCCACGACGTGGTGTCGGGCGAGCGCGATAAGATCATGGAACTCATGCGCGAGAAGGCTGACGCCGATGCACGCAAGATCGGCGTGCAAGTGCTCGACGTGCGCTTGAAGCGCGTGGATCTCCCGCAGGAAGTCAGCGACGCGGTCTACCGCCGCATGGAAGCCGAACGCAAGCGCGTTGCCAACGAATTGCGCTCCCAAGGTTACGCCGAATCGGAGCGCATTCGGGCGGATGCGGATAAGCAGCGCGAAGTCATCGTGGCCGAAGCCTACCGCGACGCGCAGCGCATCAAGGGCGAGGGCGACGGCAAGGCCGCGGCCATTTACGCCAACGCATTCCAAGACCAACCCGAGTTTTACGCCTTTTACCGTAGCCTCGAAGCGTACAAGCAAAGCTTCAAGAGCAAGAACGACGTCATGGTTTTGGAGCCCAATTCGGAGTTCTTCCGCTTCATGAAAGGCGCGGGTGGCCGGTCTGGCCGGTGATCTTCCCGCCAGGTAATGCGAGATTCCCTGCTTAGCGCCCTGGCATTGTTGCTCGTTCTGGAAGGTGTTCTGCCTTTTTTGGTGCCCGCCATGTGGCGCGATACCTTTCGCAAACTGATCGCATTGTCCGATGGGCAATTGCGGTTTGTAGGATTGACTTCCATGATCGCCGGGCTGCTGATACTGCTGCTCGCGCGCGGCGGGTGAGTCATGCGTCACTGGATATTGCCTGAGCACATCGAGGACTTGCTTCCGCGCGAAGCCGCGAAACTGGAGCTTCTGCGCCGGCGCATCCTGGATTTGTTCTCGGTCCATGGCTACGAGTTGGTGATCCCGCCGCTCCTGGAGCATATCGAATCGCTGCTGACGGGAACGGGCTACGATCTTGACCTGAGAACTTTCAAGCTGGTGGACCAATTGAGCGGCCGCATGCTTGGCGTTCGCGCCGACATCACGCCGCAAGTGGCTCGCATCGATGCACATCTGCTCAACCGCCAGGGTATCTCGCGCTTGTGCTATACCGGGAGCGTATTGCACACGCAACCCTCTGGTTTGGGAAGAACTCGCGAACCCATACAAATCGGCGCCGAAATCTACGGGCACCAAGGCGTGGAAAGCGATATCGAGATTCAGACGCTGATGGTGCACGCGCTGGAGGGCGCGGGAGTTGGCGATCTGCATCTGGACCTTGGCCACGTCGCAATATTTCGCGCCTTGGCGCAGGCTGCTCGTCTGGAGCGGGAACGCGAAATCGAATTGTTCCAAGCCCTTCAATCTAAGGACGTTCCCCAGATCAGGGACCTTTTGGCGAACGTGGAGCAAAAACTCAAGGACGCGTTCTTGCGCTTGCCCGCGCTCTACGGCGATGCCAGCGTTTTGAAGATTGCGCGGCAACAACTCCCGGCCTTGCCGGAGGTCCACGGCGCGCTTGCCCAACTGGAACAGTTGTGCGTGGCGCTGAGCCCCGTGGTTCCCGAAGTACGCGTGGACCTCGCGGAACTGCGTGGCTATCACTATCATAGCGGGGTAGTGTTCGCCGCCTATACGGCGGGCTATCCGAATGCGCTGGCTCTTGGCGGGCGCTACGACCAGGTGGGCGTGGCCTTTGGGCGCGCGCGCGCGGCCACGGGCTTTAGCATGGATCTGCGGGAAATAGCTTCGGTGTCGCCTCTCGCCGCCGAGCGCCGTGCCGTGCTGGCCCCCTATAGGCCCGGTGACGCGGCCCTGGCGGCGTTCATCGAGCAGGCGCGAGGGCGAGGCGAGACCGTAGTGACCGACCTTCCAGGACACGAGCAGCACCGCGATGAACTCGCATGTGACCGCCAGTTCGTCTTACGAAACGGGCAATGGTCCATTGAAAATAAATAACGCACAGTAGGCGCACGGCAGGAACCATGGGAAAGAACGTCGTCGTAATCGGAACGCAGTGGGGAGATGAAGGCAAGGGCAAGGTGGTCGATTGGCTCACCGATCATGCCGACGTCGTGGTGCGCTTTCAAGGTGGCCACAACGCCGGGCATACGCTGGTCATTGGCGGGCAGAAGACCGTACTGCACCTGATTCCATCGGGCATCTTGCGTCCCGGCGTAGCGTGCGTCATCGGTAACGGCGTGGTGCTGTCTCCCGAGGCCTTGATCGAGGAACTTACCACCTTGGAACAGGCGAACGTGGAAGTGAGCGGGCGCGTGACCATCAGCGAGGCTTGCCCCTTGATCTTGCCTTATCACGCCGTGCTCGACCGCGCGCGCGAAGCGGCCAAGGGCGAAGCCAAGATCGGCACCACGGGCCGCGGCATAGGCCCGGCTTACGAGGACAAGGTGGCGCGGCGCGCCATTCGTGTGCAGGATCTATTTCACCGCGAGCGCTTGGCGGCGAAGCTGGGAGAAGTGCTCGATTATCACAACTTCGTGCTGCAACGCTATTTTCACGCCGAGCCCGTGGATTTTCATAAGACCCTGGAAGAAACGCTTGGGTTCGTGGAGCGGCTGCGCCCCATGGTGGGAGATGTATCGAGTCTGTTGCACGAAGCCCAGCGCCAAGGCAAGCGCCTGTTGTTCGAGGGCGCGCAAGGCACGCTGCTGGACGTGGATCACGGCACCTATCCCTACGTGACTTCCAGTAATTGCGTGGCGGGCGCGGCGGCAGCGGGCTGCGGCGTGGGGCCGCAAGCGTTGCACTACGTGCTGGGCATCACGAAGGCTTACACCACGCGCGTGGGTTCCGGGCCGTTCCCGACGGAACTCGACGATGCCATCGGCACGCAAATTCGCGTGCGCGGCAAGGAGTTCGGCGCCACCACCGGGCGGCCGCGGCGTTGCGGGTGGTTCGACGCGGCGGCACTTCGGCGCTCGATTCAAATCAACGGCGTGTCGGGCCTATGCGTGACCAAGCTGGACGTGCTCGACGGCATGGAAGCCTTGCGCATCGGTGTGGGCTACGAAGCCAACGGTAATACCTATCAATTGCCTCCCGTGGGCGCCGAAGCGCTGGAGGAATGCACACCCATTTACGAAGAGATTCCGGGTTGGACGGACAGCACCGTGGGGGTGAAGGAGTACAGCAAGCTCCCCGCGCCCGCGCGGCATTATCTGAAGCGCCTCGAAGAAGTGTGTGGCGTGCCCATCGACTTGATTTCCACCGGGCCGGACCGCGACGAGACCATCGTGATGCGCCATCCGTTTTCCTGATGGAAAACGGATCACGGACCACCTACCACGCACAACTATACTTCTGGTGCCGAGAAGAGGACTCGAACCTCCACAGTGTTGCCACCGCCAGGACCTGAACCTGGTGCGTCTACCAATTTCGCCATCTCGGCATGGGGGCGCAAAATTAAAGCCTCGAAGGGGGTTTGTCAAACCCGATTTCGCCCGGCTACCCATTTATTTCAACTATTCAAGAGACCCATACCATTAACAGCGAACGACTGAAGAAGTCCTCCCTAAGAAAAAAAGATCCCTTTCTCGGCCGCGAGAAAGACCGTTATGAATCGCCGCTGCCCAGCCGCGAGTTCATCCTGCAAATACTGACCGACGAGGGCGTGCCCCTGCAAGCCTCGGAGCTTGAGGAGAAACTCTCCATTACGGGGGCCGAACAAATTCATTTCAGCCGCCGCCTGCAGGCCATGGAGCGCGACGGGCAAATCATGCGCAACCGGCGCGGCGCGCTGTGCGTGGTCGAAAAGCTCGGCTTTATTCACGGCCGGGTGATCGGCCATCGCGATGGCTTCGGTTTCATCGTCCCGGACAATGGCGGCGAGGATCTCTATTTGAGCCCCTGGGAAATGAGCAAGGTGCTCCACGGGGATCAGGTCGTGGCTCGAGAAGTATCCGGCAAGCAAGGCAAACGCGAGGCCTCGATCGTGGAAGTGGGTTTGCGAGCCAACGCCACGGTGGTCGGGCGTTTGCACCACGAACGCGGAATTCACTTCGTGGTACCGGAGGACCGCCGCATCAATCATGATTTACTGATTCCGCCCGAGGGAGTGGGGGAAGCCAAGCCTGGCGAAGTGGTGGTGGTGGAGATCCTCCAGCAGCCCGAAGCGCACGTCAAACCCGTGGGGCGCATCGTGGAGGTGGTGGGTCACGCCACGGATCCTGGTATTGAGATCGAAATCGCTCTACGCAAGCACAATCTGCCCTTCGAGTTTTCCGCCGAGGTGGAGCAACTTACGAAAAAGTACGGCAAGACCATTAGCAAGAAGGAAATCGGCACACGCGAGGATTTGCGTGAGCTGCCCCTGGTGACCATCGATGGCGAGAATGCGCGCGATTTCGATGACGCCGTTTTCTGCGAACCCGCCGGCAAGGGGTTTCGTCTCATCGTCGCCATCGCCGATGTGAGTCACTACGTCAAGGACAAGGACGCGCTGGACGAGGAAGCGCGCGAGCGTGGCACTTCGGTCTACTTCCCGCGCCGCGTAATTCCCATGCTGCCCGAGGTGTTGTCCAACGAGTTGTGTTCCCTCAAGCCCAACGAAGACCGTTTGTGCCTCGCTTGCGAAATGGCCATCAACAAGAAAGGAACGATCGAGAATTACCGCTTCTTTCAAGGTGTGATGCGCTCCCACGCGCGCCTCACCTATACGGAAGTCGCGGCGCGCTTGGAGGATGACGCGGACCGGGCATTGCAACCCCAGCTACGCCATCTGCGTTCCGTGTTCGAGGCGTTGCTCGATGCGAGATTGAAGCGCGGCGCCATCGATCTGGACAGCACTGAAACCGAAATCGAGTTCGACGACAAGGGCCGCATCCAGGCCATCCATCCGCTGGAACGCAATGTGGCCCACCGTCTGATCGAGGAATGCATGCTGGCGGCCAATACCAGCACCGCGGAGTTTCTGGAAAAGGCGGAGCAACCGCTGCTCTACCGAGTGCATGAAGGGCCCACCGAGGAAAAGCTGGAAGATCTGCGCGGAGTTTTGGCGGAGTTCGGCATCGATCTAACCGGCGGCAAGAAGCCCAAGCCGAAGGATTTTGCCCGCGCGCTGGACAAGGTGCGTAGCCGCCCCGAAGGCGGTTTCCTGCAAACGGTTACGCTGCGCTCCCTCAAGCAGGCGCGCTACACTCCGGAGAATCTTGGCCACTTCGGATTGGCCTATGAGCGCTACACGCACTTTACCTCGCCCATCCGGCGCTACCCCGATCTGCTCGTGCATCGCGCCATCAAGGCCGTGATCGCCGGCGAAACTTACCAGGCGGGCGATTGGCGCCAGTTGGGCGTGCAGTGTTCGGAACACGAACGCCGCGCGGCGGAGGCCGAGCGCGAAGTGGTGGGCTGGTTGAAGTGCTTCTATATGCAGGACAAGGTGGGGGAGGTATTTCCGGGCATGGTGAGCGGCGTGTCCAATTTCGGCGTGTTCGTGACCCTGGATGCCTCTCGCGTGGACGGCTTGGTGCATGTGTCGGAACTGGGCCGCGATTATTTTCGCTTCGATGCCGCCCGCCACGTGTTACTGGGCGAGCGCACGGGCAAAAGCTACCGCCTGGGCGACCGCATTCGGGTGAAGCTGGTGCGGGTGGATCTGGATACCTCGCGTCTCGACTTCGTTCTCGGAGACTCTGCGTGAGCGAACCCACGCAATTCATCTACGGCTTTCACGTCGTCACCGCGCGCCTGCGGCACGCCCCCGAGAGCGTCACCGAAATCTACATCCAGCAAGGCCGCCGCGATGCGCGCGGTAACGCGCTCGCGGAACTGGCCCAATCCAAAGGCGTGAAAGTGTTGCCCATGGAGGCGCAGCGCCTGGACGGCATGGCGGGCGGCGCGCGCCATCAAGGCGTGGTGGCGCGTGCCACGGTGAATACGAAACAAGCGGATCTTGACGACATCCTCGATGTAGCGGGAGACGACGCCCTCATCTTGTTGCTGGACAGCGTGACGGACCCGCACAACCTGGGCGCTTGTCTGCGCGTCGCGGATTTCTTTGGCGCGCATGCCGTGGTGGCGCCCAAGGATAGAGCCGTGGGTCTCACCCCCGCAGTGTTGAAGGTGGCCAGCGGCGCGGCCGAGACGGTGCCCTATCTCACCATCACCAACCTCGCGCGCACCATCGGTGAGTTGCAAGAACGCGGCGTAAGGGTGCTCGGCGCGGCGCTGGGGGCGGCTTCCCCACTTTCGGAGGCGGACTTGACCGGCCCCATCGCCTGGGCCGTCGGCGCCGAAGGCGAGGGCTTGCGCCGCCTCACCCGCGAGCGCTGCGATGCTCTGGTGGAAATTCCGCGCCTGGGCACGGTGGAGAGCCTCAACCTCTCGGTGGCCGCCGCCTTGTGTTTGTACGAGACGAGACGGCAGCGGTCCATAACAAAACCTCCGCATCAAAAATCCGCTTGACGCAAGGGGGGGTAAGTAGCCTACTATTTTTATCGGTCATGAAAACGCAGCAATAGCCGGTCACTGGCATGGCCGCCAACTTGGGGGAGATCTTTGACATGCTCGCGCTTAGAACGAGTGTCGTTGTCCTGTTGTGTGCCACCGCGGGTATGGCCGGGGCGAACAACCCGCCTTCGGTGGAGAACCTCTCTCAACATCTCCCGCTCGCCTTCGAGGCGAACAAAGGGCAATTCCCCGCGCAAGCGAAATTCCTGGCACGCACGCCGGGCAAACAACTCTTCCTGGTGCCGCAAGGCATGGTCATGGTGCTCGGGGAATCCAGCGCCGGGAGATCAGTCGTGCGCGTGGACTTCCGGGGCGCAGCCAAAGCGAGCCGTTACGAGGGTGTGGACCCGCTTGAAGCTAAGACCCATTACTTCCGTGGCAGCCAGTCCTATACCGATGTGCCCAACTTCGCACGCGCGCGCGAGCAAGGAATCTATCCGGGCATTGACGTTATTTACTACGCGAACCAGGGGCGCGTGGAGCACGATTTCATCGTCGCGCCAGGCTCCGATTCTCGAAAGATTCGCCTACAGCTAAGCGGGCACCAGGACGCAAAAGTGAACGCCGCCGGCGATCTCGTTCTGGCCACTGGAGCCGGTGAATTGGTAATGCACCAGCCAGTTGCGTACCAAGAGCAAGACAGCCAACGCACTTATGTCCCTGCGCGCTATGTCGTGCGTGCCAATGAAGTGCGCTTCGAACTGGCTGCGTACGACACGCGTCGTACACTCGTCATCGATCCAGTGGTTTCCTTTGCCGCCAACGTAGGAGGGGGGAGCGCTATATTTCCATACGCCATTGCCGTGGATGCTAGCGGAAACACCTACATTACCGGTCAAACGCATTCGACAGATTACCCAGTTATAGGGGCTTATCAAAGCAGAAAGGCCGGAACGGCGGACGCTTTCGTCACCAAGCTCAATGCGAATGGTACAGGACTCGTGTATTCCACCTACCTAGGTGGAAGGTCGGGGTTGACCGAGGGCAGGGGAATTGCGGTGGATTCCACGGGCAATGCTTACATCGCAGGCAGAACCAGCAGTGCCAACTATCCGGTCACCACCGGAGTGTATCAATACACGAAAGATGGGCTGGATGCGGGTTTCTTCACCAAGTTGAGCCCGCAAGGCAATACCCTCGCATATTCCACGTTTATTCGCGGCGGTACGGCTGCGGCAATTGCAGTGAATTCAGAGGTGGCTCCGGTTAATTGGACAGATTTCGGTTGAAGACAATTGAAGCCCTGCATGGTTAAGCTGCCAGAGGCAGCGGTAGGTTGCCGAAGTAGGCTTCATCGGGCGTTCTGCCGTCAAGGCTGCGATGAGGTCTGATCTGGTTGTAGAAACGGAAGTACTTCGTGAGGCCGTCTTTGGCCTCAATCATGGTGCCATAGGCGTGGAGGTAGACGTCTTCGTACTTGACGCTT